>DFYV01000023.1:0-4957 GCA_002383425.1 Bacteroidales bacterium UBA4073
TCACGCTACTATTATGACCTCGCTCCTAACTACTATCTACTCACTACTGTTTATAGGATTTTGCTCACCGTAAGTAATTCTTTTTACTTATAGAGTAGAGAATAATCCAATAAATTATTCCGTTAAGCTATTACGATGTCATAACTTTTTTGTATTTAAAAATAACTGAAAATAAATTTTTATTAAAAAATGTGTAATAATCTATATATAAGCATATTAAGAAATTATCTAAAAGTAATTTAAAAGAATATTTAATGATATTTTAAAAAATACTTGCAATTTAGAATAAAATGTATTTAAATTGCATTTCAAAATTGTTCTAAAACCATAAATTAATACAACTAAACCTAACCAATCATGAAGAAGATTACACTCACCAGATCAGAAATTAAAGATCTTGTAGATCTTTACCAAACGGAAATTGATAGAGCCCAACGTAGAATTGAAAGCCTAAAATCAATTTTAAATAAAATTGAAAAGGGTGATTTGGGTGAAGAAAATGAATCTGCCCCCGAAAAAAGAGGGCGTAAACCCAAAGCCGTAAAGGCAACAGAACCTGCCATGCCTAAGAAAAAAAGAGGTCGTCCCAAAAAGGTAACCGACGAAAAAACACAAGCTACCGAGGTAAAAGAACCTAAAAAGAGAGGTAGAAAACCCAAAGCAAAACCTGAAAATGCCTTGGAAACTACTAAAAAGACGAGCCAAAAAGTCACAAAAAATAAGGTAAAAACATCGATTCCCAAGAAAAGGGGTAGAAAACCTAAATCGCTCCATAAAAGCTTAAAGCAAGAAATTGGCGGTGAAAAAGTAAAATGGGCTAACCTTATTATTGATGTATTTAAATCAAACAACAGGTTACTTCAGTCAAAAGATCTCGCCTTTGAAGTTCTCCAAAAATTACAGCTGCCAGAGGATGAAATGAACAGAACGCGGATGGCTGTTGCCACAAACCTAACCAAACTCACAAAATACGATAATAAGATTAGAAAGTATTCACGCGAAGGCGAAAAAATAGGCTATTATGGCTTAGCAGAATGGTTTAACGAAGATGGAAGCCTAAAAAGCGAATACCAAAATAAATTTTAATTTCAAATTTGGGTCTGGTTTAAAAAACAACAACCTTGTAGTACAACGGCAGTAAGGGGAAAATGGTTGATAGTTGATGGTTGATGTGATGATGGCTGATGTGTTGATGTGATGATGGCTATCGTTTAACGTTTAACGTTTAATGGTTGCACATTGTTCAGAAAGAAGTTGATGGTTGATGGTTGATAGTCCCTCATTATAGGGGTAATATAGCCCCAAGAAAAACAGCTGGATTTAAGCGTTGTACCATGCAAAGAAAGTAAAATCGGCCTGTTAAGAAAGAAAATCGCAGTTCTTGAGGCTGCATGAAAAAAGACGCTACATAGGAGCATTTGTTTTGAGACAGTCAAACTGTTAGCCAATTGTTAAACCACTTCGTGGTTTAGGTTACTCTACCTTCATCCTCCCACCTATTTTTCATAGGGGGTTATTTTTGTTCAATCCCGCATAGCGGGATTTTTTGTAATTCAAATATGAGCCCTGTCTAAAAAGCCAGATTTCATCTGTAAATAATTAATAAGTTAAACAATATCAGCATATTGAAAAACAGATAAGGAGTTAAAATTTCATCCGAGTACTCAAAGTACATGTGTTTGTGCTTATCTGTTGATGTCAGTTTCATTAGCGGAGATTAACCACCAGTAAAAACGACCTTTAGCTTTTCCCTATGCTACCTTTTCTACTTTAACCCATGTTCCTTTAGCTTTCGTTTCAAATACTCCAAACGATTTTTCTTTTTTCTCTCAGCCAAATAATCGTAACCAAGTTCTTTAAATGCCTCTTTGTTTTTTATTATGTGGTACGATGCACAAAGGATTTTTTTGCTCAAAGGTACACAGTTCGCGACTCAATTTTCATCCGTGTTTGTGCTTGTGCACTATCGTGGGTGTTTCATTTTTCTTTGTTAAACTGTTCTAAAAGTTAAAATGTTTGTAACTTACTTGAATAAAAAGTATAAAGCATATTTAGTTTTGTGGGTAAATTTGAATTGGTAAAACCAAAAAATTGAGGAGATGAGCCGAAAAAACTATGTCGATTTTTTAAGTCATATCGAACTATTTAAGGGGTTAAATGAATCGGAATTGAATACCCTTGTCAAAGGAATTGTAGAGAAAGAGTTCCCAACCGGCAGCATGTTGTTTATTGAAAATGCCAAACGCGAGGGCATACTGGTAATATACGATGGCCAGGTTGAACTTTTTAAAAGCAACCCCTATGGTGTTGAGCTAAAGTTAACCCAGTTTTCTACCGGTGATTTCCTTGGTGAAGGGATATGGACATCTGAAACAACCCACTCAACGTCGGCAAGGGCAATTGTTCCCACCAAGGTGCTAATTCTAAGGGTAGAGGATTTGAATGCCAATCCAGCCATTGCACTCAAGGTGCTAACCAACATCACCCGGGTAATGCAAAGGCGAATGAGGTATGCCAATAACCGTATGATTAACCCAGCCAGTCAGTACGAGTCGGGTGTTACCCGCCTGGAGCACGATTTACTTGGCGAAAGGGAGGTACCCGCTGAATACTACTATGGCGTTCAAACCTTAAGGGCGTTGGAAAATTTCAACATCACGGGGGTAATATTGAACTTTTACCCCGATTTAATCGATGCCCTTGCCATGGTAAAACAGGCTGCCGCTGAGGCTAACGCCGAGCTTGGTTTGCTCGACCTAAAAATTAAGGATGCTATTGTTTCCGCATGTATTGAAATAACCAATGGTAAGTTCCACAACCAGTTTGTGGTTGATATGATTCAGGGCGGTGCAGGTACTTCTACCAACATGAATGCTAATGAGGTTATAGCAAATCGTGCCCTTGAGATTTTGGGATATTCAAAGGGACAGTACCAGTACTGCCATCCTCTGAACCATGTCAACATGTCACAGTCAACCAACGATGCATACCCAACCGCCGTAAAAATTGCGCTAATCAATTCAAATAAAAAGCTGGTAAGGGTTCTTGAAACCCTTATAGAGTCGTTAAGAAGTAAGGCTGCAGAGTTTGCGCATGTTATTAAAATAGGTAGGACACAACTACAAGACGCTGTCCCCATGACTCTTGGTCAGGAATTTGAAGCGTATGCGGTAACCCTTTCCGAAGAGGTGGAGCGCTTGAATCAAAATGTACATCTTTTCCTGGAGGTTAACATGGGAGCTACCGCTATTGGAACAGGTATAAATTCTGATCCCGATTACCCGGAGAAAGTGGTTAAGCATTTACGAAGAATTACCGGATTGGATATAGTTCTTGCCTCGAATTTGGTTGAGGCAACTCAGGATACCGGGGCATTTGTCATGTACTCATCGGCAGTTAAACGGTTGGCCGTTAAGCTTTCGAAAATTTCGAATGATTTACGGTTGCTGTCATCAGGGCCGCGTGCCGGTTTAAACGAGATTAACCTACCTCCAATGCAGCCAGGTTCTACAATTATGCCCGGCAAAGTTAACCCTGTTATTCCGGAGGTGGTCAATCAAATTGCATTCAAGGTTATTGGGAATGATTTAACCATAACCCTCGCCGCCGAAGGTGGTCAGTTAGAGCTAAATGTTTTTGAGCCCGTTATTGTTCAGAGTCTTTTTGAATCGATTGAGATGCTAAAAAATGGGATGAATACCTTGAAATACCGTTGCATCGATGGAATTACCGCCAACGAGGAGCATTGCAGGAGCATGGTGTACAACTCAATTGGGTTGGTTACGGCTCTAAATCCATACATCGGATACGAAGCCTCAACACAGCTGGCAAAGGAAGCTTTGGTAAGCAATAGGAGTGTTTATGAGCTGGTTTTGCAAAAAGGCTTACTTACAAAGGAACAGCTCGATACTATACTTGCACCCGAAAACATGGTTAAACCGAGAAAATTAAATCTTTAAATTCGATATAACATAAAAATTCTTACATTTGATGCAATACCTGTTAGATTGGGGTGCATAAATATAAGGAAATGATTACAATAGATTATACTGAAATTTTTGACCAGAGTAACCTGCAAGCGTGGGAAAAGAATTTGATTGAGCAAGCTAAAAAAGCTATGGAGGGGAGTTACTCGCCCTATTCTCATTTTAGAGTGGGCGCTGCCGTTTTACTTGAGAACGGTGAGATTATTACCGGTAGTAATCAGGAAAATGGCGCTTACCCCTCGGGGCTTTGTGCTGAACGTGTGGCTCTTTTCTATGCTGGCTCACGCTATCCTAACGTACCCATTAAAGCCCTTGCGGTTGTCGCCTCTAACGAAAAGGGTATTACTTACTCTCCCGTTTCGCCTTGCGGTGCCTGCCGGCAGGTAATGCTGGAATACCAAATGATTTCGAATAAACCTTATGCCGTTTACATGGTAGGTTCAGAGAAAATTGTAAAGATTGATGATGTAAAACTGCTGCTTCCATTTAGCTTCACAAATGTGAACGACATGGAGTAAAGGTAATATTAAGCGCAATGGCTCAATGCGTTAGGCAAAGTTAAAAGTTCAATGTTCAATGTTCAGGGTTCAAGGTTCAAAGTTAAAGGATAAAGGTTAAAGGTTAAAGGATAAAGGTTAATGGAAAAAGATTCAAGGTTCAAGGTTCAAGGTTCAAAATTAATTTAAAAGTTATAAGACATCAATCTCCTCAATCTAATCAATCTCCTCAATCTAATCAATCACATTAACCATCAACCATCTACCATCAACCAACATCACATTATCACTACATAGAATTTCAAAAATTAACCACTTAGGCACTAAGGACACTGAGGTTCACTTAGTGTTTCTTAGTGTACTAAGTGTCTAAGTGGTTATTAAAAAGGATAAAGGATAAAGGTTTATAATTCTAAATTCTAAATTCGAA
This sequence comes from Bacteroidales bacterium UBA4073, assembly GCA_002383425.1. Lineage (GTDB taxonomy): Bacteria > Bacteroidota > Bacteroidia > Bacteroidales > Tenuifilaceae > Tenuifilum. The sequence continues at coordinate 4,914 of DFYV01000023.1, forward strand.
ATTCAGAACTCCTGACACATGCTTGAGAATCAATATTTTACAAA
>DFYV01000023.1:5022-10725 GCA_002383425.1 Bacteroidales bacterium UBA4073
TTAGAAGTTAGAAGTTAGAAGTTTTTTATTCATTAAACATCATTCATCAATTTCTTCTAACTTTCTGCCTTCTACCTTCTACTTTCTGTCTTCTATCTTCTACCTTCTAATTTCTACCTTCTAATTTTGTTCTGCCTGTTTATTAACTAATTATATGTAAACTTGCGACATTTTATTTTGCTGTTAAGTCATGGAGTTCTAACTTCTTAATTTTAAATTCTTCGACTTCGCTCAGTACAAATCGGTACTTGGTGAATACAAGCTGGTTACAACGATGAAACAATTTTGCGTAATGTGTTGTTGGGAATAAAACCATCGATATCCTCGGAATATTCCGGTTTTATTCGCTCTACAAAGTACATTTCGATTTCACCAATATTTTTGGCAGGAATTTTTCCGCGAGGAGAACATATAAAGAAATCCTTAATGTAAGAGTAGGTGGTTTCCGAGATATTGATTTTATCGGGCTCACATGCCGTTTCCATTCGGCTGGCCACGTTTACAGTATCGCCCCAGATGTCGTAAGCAAATTTATGTTTGCCAATTACCCCGGCAATCACGCTGCCGGAGTGAATCCCAATTCGAATAGACCAGGCCGGCTTGTTTTCACGAGCATCCTCAATAGCTCTTGACTTGGTGTAACGTTGCAGCTCAAGTGCTGCTAGCACGGTATCGAAGGGATGGCTATGGTTAGTCCTTGGCAGCCCTCCTACACACATGTAGGCATCGCCAATGGTTTTGATTTTTTCAATGTAACGCTGGGTTACTATTTCGTCAAACGCTTCGAAATAGCTGCTTAGTACATTCAAAAATTCTTCAATGTTTTCGTATGCTACGCTAACCTTTGAAAAACCCACAAAGTCGGCAAACATTACTGAAACTTCCTTGAATTTTTTTGGTTTGTAAAAACCCTTTTTCTGTAAGGCATTGGCAACCTCAAGGGGAAGGATATTGAGTAGTAGCGAATCGGATTTTTGCTTCTCCTCAGCAAGTAACTCCGATTGTTTCTGTATTTGATCTTGCTGTTCCTCGAGTATTTTGTTGGCGTTTTCCAAATTTTCCATTATGGTTTGGAGATGTTCGTTCTTTTCAGCAAGGTCATTCTCAATCAACTTTAAATCGGTAATGTCCATTTCAATAGCCACGATGAAGTTTAGGTTTTGCAAGTCGTCAAATACGGGGGTTAAGCTGGTTTGTATGTATTTTTCCTTTCCGTTTGGGGTAATCCATCGGCTTTCGTAAACCACATACTCACCTGCTACGCATCTTTTTATGGCGTTGGATGTTGTTTTATTGATTGTTTCGGAGAAGAGGTTACCGCCAAACGTTTCCTTAAACTCTTCGACAGTGCATTCGTAAAGGCGTTTAAATCCTTCGTTTACCCATGTAATTTCACCTTTATTGCTGATAATAATAATTGAATTCCCGGCCTGGCTTATGGCTGTGGTTATGCTATCGAATTGCTTCGATGCCAATTTAAGTTTTTTCAGCATTCGTCCACGTTGAATGCCCACCATGGTACGCTGAATGAGTTCAGACGAGTTTATTGGCATACCAATAAAATCATCGGCCCCAGCGTGAAAAAGCGATTGGATGTGTTCAGGTTGCAGGAAGTCGGCAATGGCAAGTATGGGGATATCGGATGTTGTGGGGTCGGCTTTTATAATGGATAGTACATCGGGAGCAGCCTTGCTGGCAAAATGGATATCGTAAAGAACTATGTCGGGGTTATTACTGGATATGGTCGCAATAATACTATCAGCTTCAAGAACATTACTTACCGTAAATTCATCGTCGGCAAGGCTAAATATTCGTTGAATGTCTTCCAGTAACTGGTTATTTCCACAAGCTGCTAAAACCTTGTAAGGCATTTTTAAATTTCATTATCACGACAAAAAAACGAAAAAATATGAACTAACGAAAACGTTTGCGTTTGAATTTTTAACAGGTATTTTGCCATAGAGCTTTACTACTTGTCATCGTCCTGCATCTCATTAATTATTTTTTGAATCTCTTCTTCGGTGAAGTGAAGTTTTTGTTTGCAGAACTTTAGCAGCTCAGAGGCGCGTTTAATTTTTTCCGATAGCTCATCAATATCCAGCTCATTCGATTCGATTTGGCTTATGATTTGTTCAACCTCTTCTATTGCCTCGCTGTACTTAAGAGTTTTTTTAGTCATATTTATGCTTTATTTGAAGGTAGAGTTATTGTAAATGTTGTTCCCTTTCCCAGGGTGCTGCTTACACTTATTGATCCGCCATTGGCCTCGGCAAATTCTTTACATAGCATTAACCCAAGACCTGTGCCATTTTCCGAGTTAGTTCCTTTGGTGGTGAAACCGTCGAGTTTAAATAGATTGTTCAGATTTTCGGGAGCTATTCCAATGCCCGTATCGGTAACCTGTATGGTAACATGATGGTTACTGGCAGAAGCTTTAACAGATATTTTGCCGCCTGTTGGGGTGAACTTTATGGCATTGCTTAACAGGTTTCGGATTATGGTTAGTAATGTGTCGTAGTCGGCATAGGTTGTAATATTGCTGTCGCAGGTAGTCTTTATGGATACCCCTTTTTCTGTGGCTGGAAGCGATGCCACCTCAACTGCTTTTCCAAATAATTCGCTAACATTGATGGTTGTGGGGTTTATCGATAGCTTACCGGTCTGGCTTCTGGCCCAGCTAAGTAAATTCTCGGTAAGGGTGAGTACATTGGAAGACGATTGGTATATGTGGATGCCAAACTCTTTTACCTCTTTGGGGGTAAGCTCTTCGGTTTTGGTGGCCAAAATCTCTGACAACCCTACCAGTGCGGTGAATGGACTACGCAAATCGTGAGCAACAATGGAAAAAAGTTTATCTTTAGTTTTAATATTTTGTTCAAGTTCTGCCTGATATTGCTTTAACTTCTGGTTTATTTTTTCAATTTCTTCGTATTTTTCGCGCTGCAGACGGGCTAAGTTCTTTTTCTGGTTGAAAAGGTAAAGAATTCCTATGGCTACAAAAAGTAAAAAGATGACAATTGTGATAAGCAAGTTTCGCTGAGCTTTTTGTTTGTTTAGTCGTTCTTTATCCAGTTCAACTTTAGTTCGTAAAGCGTCAACTTCGGTTTCAATTAGTTTTATTTCAGTTTTAGTTTTGTCGAGTTCCAGGTTAATATAGGCATCGATGTTTTCCTCACTTCGCCTGGCATTGTCAATGCTGTCGCTCAGGTAAACGTAGCGTTGGTAAAGGGTTAATGCGTTTTGGTATTTTCCCTGGGCTTTTTCAACGTCGCTAAGCGAAAGCGTACCGAGTAACACGAGGTAAGGGTTCCCGATTCGCTTTCCTATGCGGATTGACTGGTTGATATTATCTCTTGCCTCCTTGTATTTCCCATTGAGTGAAAGTATTTCGCCAATTTTCCTGAGGCAAAGCGCTTCACCATCGGCATTTGAGTTTTGCCTGTACTGTTCTAAGGCTGTGTTGTAGTGGGTAAGGGCAAGTTTCAGGTTATTGGCTTGTCGTTCAACGTTTCCGAGGGTATTGTATAAATCGGCAAGGGCTTGCTGCTGATTACTCCGTAAAGCAATTTTTAAAGCTTGAGTAGCAGCATTCCGGGCTTTACCTGGCTTATTCCAATCGATGTAGGCCTGAGCAATATTTTTTAGCACGCGGGTAACCTGTAGGTCGTCGCCTTTTTTTTCGCTAAGTTCTAAAGCTTTTTGGTAAGCAGCTATGGCATTGGCGTATTGTTGCTGGTCGTGGTAAACGTTGCCCAGATTTTGGTAGATGTAAATTTTCAAATCAGGTTTTACCTCGATGCTATCAACCAGGTTTTTAGCCTCGTCGATGTATTTTTGAGCGTTGCGGAATAATCCAAGTTTTCGGTAAACCAACGATATGTTAACCAGGGTTCGAGCAATGTCATCTTCTTTCCCATACGATTGTCGGATTTTTAGGGTTAGTAGGTACCGCCTCAGCGCTTCAGGATAATTGTTCAATACCAAAAAGGTATTTCCCAGCTCGTTTTGAATAGTGGCTTCGGTTAGCGGATCGCCAATTTCTTTTGAAAGCTCAAGAGCCTTGTGGAGTGCAGCGGTTGCCTCAACGCTATTTTTTTGTAGTAGGTACGCCTTGGCAATATTATTCAGGGTATTAATGCTCGATTGCTTAAAGCCAATCGATTCCTTAATCATCAAGCTTTGCTGATAGTAATCAATTGCTTTGGCAGGTTGTGAAAATTTAAGGTAAACTCCACCCAAAACATTAAGAATTTCAGCTACCTCATTGTTTTTTTTGATCTTTTTTGCCAGCAGTAGGGCATTGTTTAGGTGCTCGTTTGCTTTGTTGAAATTACCAGTTTCCCGGTAGGTTAACCCAATGTTTTTTTGTATTTGGATAATCCGGAGCGTATCCTTAGCCTCTTCGGCTGCAATAAGTCCTTCAAAGTACGATTTTAACGCTTGGGGGTATTTGCCGAAATTCCAGTGAATGCTACCAATACTCTGGTAGCACTCTGCAATGCTGATTTTATGTTTTTTGGCAATGGCTAACGCTTCTTCTTTTTTGCTAACCGCTTCGTTGTACTGTCCTATTTCCTTATAAATATCACCCCGCAAAAGCAGTATGGAAATAAGCAATTGTTGTTCTTTCTGTCTTAGCGCAATAAGTCTTGCTTTGTCATTCACTTTGATTGCTTCGCTAAAATTACCAGACTTTAACAGTAAGGTAGATTTATTCAGTAAACCTTGAATGTAAAGTTTTTGTAGCCTTTCCGATTTAGCTATACTTATTGCCGAGTCAACATGGCTCAATGCATTACCTGTCAAACCTAAACCATTCTTATACTCACTCATGGCCAGGTGGTAAATAACGTTTAGGGAATCGTTGGGGGTGTTTTGCAGCTGTATGTAAAGCCGGTTACAGCTGATAGCAGTAATTTCAGGATTTTCCGATGAGTATGTTTTGATTTGGTTGTATAAGCTGTCTATTTTGACCTTTGAGTTTTGCGCAAATACATTTAAGGTCAAATAGAAAAAAGTAAGAGTGACGTTTAAATATTTTAACATTAACTGAATTATGAGCGAATTCCCATAGCAAAGTAAAGAAAAAATATAATTACAGCAAACCAAAAAGAATAGTTAGTCGCAATGGCTCAATGTAAAATGAAATTAGAAGATAGAAGATAGAAGGTAGAAGAAGTTAAGGAAGTTAGAGGAAGTTAGAGGAAGTTAGAGGAAGTTAGAGGAAGTTAAGGAAGTTAAGGAAGTTAAGTAAGTTAGGGAAGTTAGAGGAAATTAGAGGAATGTTAGGTACAAAGGCTCAATGCAGAATGCAAAGTGAAATTAGAAGGTAGAAGGAAGATAGCTTTGGAAGAAATTGATGAATGTTGTTTAATGAATGAGTTCAGTCTATAAAGGTACAAAGTTGAAAGTTTATAAGGTTATATTGTTGAATGCCAGATATTTATAATAAATTTGTGTTTTTAGTTAAAATACTTATTATCAATAATTTCAGAACTCCTTACCTATCGTAGTTTAATCTGTCGCAAATTTATAAAGTATAACACTGGGCTACCCTATGTAATCCAATAAACCCATGCAAAAGCCCCGAAGGGGCGATAAGAGTATAACAACGGGCGTAAGCCCGTTGTCATGGAATAAACCAATACAAAAGCCCCGAAGTGGCGACAGTATTAATTCCACAAGTACCTCTCATCGCATTCA
>DFYV01000080.1 GCA_002383425.1 Bacteroidales bacterium UBA4073
TGCTATCGTGCCTTCGTACCTTCGTGCCTTCGTACCTTCGTGCCTTTCGAAGCATACTCACCTATATATCTATTATTTTAACAGCCTGTTGTATATTGAATAGTTCTCTTCATCGAAACAAACAAAAACAATACGTTCGGGTAAAAGGTTTTGGGCAGTGAACTCCCTTACAGCCCTTATGGCTATTTGTGCTGCCGATTGTTTTGGGAAATGGTAAACCCCAGTGCTTATATTGGGAAAGGCAATACTTTTAAGTCCGTACTGCTGGGCAAGTTTTAAGCTACTAAGGTATGCACTCCTGAGCAATTGGGTTTCGCCATGCTGACCACCCCTCCATACAGGGCCAACGGTATGAATAACATACCTTGCTTTAAGGTTATAACCTTTAGTAATTCGGGCTTCACCCGTTGGGCAACCTCCAATAGTTCGGCATTCCTCAAGCAGCTGAGGGCCTGCTGCACGATGAATCGCTCCATCAACGCCACCACCACCCAAAAGCGTTTCGTTTGCTGCATTCACAATGGCATCTACATCCATCTGGGTTAAATCACCCATTACTAATTCTATCGTTGACATATCATCTGTTATCTTAGCTGTGCCCCTAACTCATTATGGTAAACCTCTATTAAACGCTTCATCACCTTATCAATTTGTTCATCGGTAAGGGTTTTAGTATCATCCTGAAGTATGTAGCTTATTGCATAAGACTTCTTCCCTTCGGGAATATTTTTACCCTGGTAAACATCAAAAAGGTTAACGCTTTTAAGCAACTTTCGCTCGGTTTCGAATGCTAACCTCCGAATTTGCTCATACCTAACCGATGAATCGATTAACAAGGCCAAATCGCGACGAACTTCTGGGAACCTGGGTAATTCCTGATACTTTATTCGTGTACCAGTAAGCATTTCCATTAATGGTTGCCATAGTATTTCGGCATAAAATACCTCAGCCTTAATGTCGAACTGCCTTAGCAGTTCAGGTTTAACCATTCCAAAGGAGACAAGACGTTTACTTTGAGTTTTGTAGGTTAGTCCAAAGTCAAAAATATCATCAGGAGCCTCTGAAATATCAAGTATATCGATATTAAAGCCAAAACGTTTGAGTATGGAATGAACATAGCCTTTAAGGTGGTAAAAGTTTTGCTTTTCGGGTTTAGTCATCCAATGCTCCTCAACGGTTTCACCGGTTAGCCATAAACCAATACCAAAATGTTCAGCGTATTTATCCAAAGGCTTTTCCGATTTTACGCGGGAGTTATAAACGTAACAATTACCAAACTCGTATAGCTTAAGGTTCGGGTTACGGAAGTTAATATTCCGCTGAATGCTCTCAAGTCCTCCAAATAGAAGGGTTTGCCTTAGCACATTAAGCTCATTACTCAACGGATTAAGAATTTTCACCGAGTTAACTTCCGGAAAAGTTGTTAGCTTTTCGTAGTACCCTCCCTTAGTTAGAGAATTGCACATTATTTCGGCAAATCCATTTGACGAAAGGTAATCCGAAACAATATTTTGCAGCTGAAGGCTATCGGGCTTCCTGGTATAGCTTAATGTGCTGTTAACTTTTGAACCAACCTCAACATTGTTATACCCGTATATCCTAAGTATATCCTCAACCACATCGGCTTCGCGACGTACATCAACCCTGTAGGTTGGCACACCCAAAAGCCATTGCAAGCCATTTTTACTAAGCACCTTAATTTCAAGACTTTCGATAATTCTTTCAATATCAGTCTCGGCAATATGTTTCCCAATTAAGTTCAAGGCACGTTCAAGGTTAAATTCAACCTCGTAATAGTTTATAGGATTAACATTTACATCAACAATATCAGATGAAATGATACCGCCGGCAACCTCTTTGATCAGGAGAGCAGCTCTTTTAAGAGCCCAAATTGTAATATTAGGATCGGTACCGCGTTCAAACCTGAACGAAGCATCAGTGTGAAGATCATGCCTACGGGCGGTTTTGCGAACGTAAACCGGATTGAAGCATGCGCTCTCAATGAATACCTTGGTGGTTTTGTCAGTAACCCCGGAGTGCAATCCCCCAAATACACCGGCAATACACATGGGTTCACTCTCGTTACAAATCATCAGGTCATCGGACGATAGCTTACGCTCAACACCATCGAGAGTTACAAAGGGTGTTCCCTCGGGCATGGTTTTAACCACCACCTTGTTACCCTTAATGGCATCGGCATCAAAGGCATGAAGAGGCTGACCAACCTCATGCAGCACAAAATTGGTAATATCAACCACGTTGTTTATCGGTTTAAGGCCAATGGCGAGCAAGCGCTTTTGGAGCCAATCGGGCGAGGGACCAACCTTAATGCCAGTTATGGTAATACCACAGTAACGTTGACATGCTTCGGGGTTTTGCACCTCAACAGGGATATATAAAGTATTGCTATCTACATTAAACGATGAAACATCTGGTAAAATAGCTTTTACGGGAATCTCGTGGAACGAGATGTAAGCAGCCAGGTCCCTTGCCACGCCATAATGCGATGCTGCATCGATGCGGTTTGGGGTTAAGCCTATTTCGTACAGGTAATCGTTTTCAACTTTTAAATACTCGGCTGCGGGGACTCCAACCGGAGCCTCATCTGGCAAAACCATGATACCATCGTGCGAATCGCCCAAACCCAACTCATCCTCGGCACAAATCATTCCTTCCGAAAGCTGACCACGAAGTTTAGCCTTTTTAATTACAATTTCCTGGTTGTTGAAATATAGCTTTGCACCAATCTTGGCTACTAATACCTTTTGCCCCCTGGCTACATTGGGTGCGCCGCATACTACGTGCAAAGGCTCACCAGACCCAACGTTTACGGTAGTAACACTTAACTTATCGGCATCGGGATGTTTCGCACACGTTAACACCTCGCCCACCACCACTCCGGCAAGACCTCCCTTAACCGCTTCGCTTACTTCAAGACTCTCAACCTCTAACCCAATTGATGTAAGTATTGTCGATAACTCCTCAGGCGATTTATTTACATTCAGATACTGTGTAAGCCAGCTATGCGAAATTTTCATAAAAAAAGTGGTTTAGTCAACTTGTTATCAACCTATTTTAGCAAACAAAAGTAATACTTATCACCTTTAACCACAAAACGGCACTAAAAAAATCAAAACATTTTTTCCTACAGATAGATTTGATATCAGAAAAAAAGTATTTTTGCAGTGCATCAATAGCGCAAAAATGGATTTTTCGGCTTGCCAAAACATGGTTAATAGTAAACATTTCATGTACACCTTTTACATGAAACAGATGGTTATTGCCATGAAAAAATGGTACTACCATAAGCAGGCCACGAGCAAAATACCTTAAATAGATTAGAATTTTTTGCGTACAAATAGCTTCAGGGCCTGCATAACGATGCAGGCCTTTTTTTTTATGTTGAACTCCTAAAAATACAAAGATGAAAGTTTTAAAATTTGGCGGTACCTCGGTAGGAAATGCCGATAGGCTAAGGAAGGTAAGCGCCCTGCTACCCGAAAATGAACCCATAATAGTGGTTTTGTCGGCTATGGCAGGGACTACAAATGGATTAGTTGAAATTACAGGGCTTGCTCAGGCCGGCAGGATGCTCGAAGCAACAGAAAAGGCAAAAGAACTTGAGAACAAGCACATTAAAACCGCCGAGGAACTTTTTAAAACTAAAAAGTATAGGAAAAGAGGCGAAGAGTTTGTGGGTATCCTTTTCCATCGCATTACATCGAAATTAACAGACGGATATAACCAAAACGAAACAAACGCCATAATTGCACTCGGTGAACAGCTATCGGTTGGGCTTTTTCACATGCTTTTAACCGAACAGGGGAAAAAAGCGGTATATGTACCAGCTCTGGAATACATGAGAGTGGATAAGGATGGCGAACCCGACTACTTTTACATTGAACAGAACCTGAAACGCCTCCTGCATGCCAACCCTTTTGCCAGTATCCATGTAACCGAAGGTTTTATTTGTCGCAATGCCAACGGGCAAGTTGATAACCTGGGACGTGGAGGAAGCGATTATACCGCTGCCATTATCGGGAATGTAATCAATGCCAACGAAGTTCAAATTTGGACTGATATTGATGGCGTTCATAATAACGATCCGCGATTTGTTTCCAATACGTTCCCTTTGCGCAAACTGTCGTACGATGAGGCTGCTGAACTGGCATACTTTGGGGCAAAAATACTCCACCCTCAAACCATCCAGCCCTGCAGAGTAAAAAGTATTCCGGTAGTACTAAAAAACACCCTGAATCATTCCGACGAAGGTACTGTTATTTCGTCGGCTCAAAGCCTTAGGGGAATTAAGGCAATTGCTGCAAAGGATGGCATTACAGCCATTAAAATAAGATCATCGCGCATGCTGTTAGCTTATGGTTTTTTACGAAAGGTATTTGAAATTTTCGATGCCTATAAAACACCGGTTGACATGATTTCAACATCCGAAGTATCCATATCGCTCACCATTGATAGTACAAACCATACTGAAGATATTGTAAATAGCCTAA
>DFYV01000077.1 GCA_002383425.1 Bacteroidales bacterium UBA4073
CAACCATAAGACAGATTTATTTTTGCAGGGCAGTTAACTACAAATGGCTAAAGTTAAGCAAAAGGAAAACCAGTAAAAATGTATCAAAAAGTTGCAAATTTAGTTGAGCGCAGGGGTCGGTTTTGTGTGTGAAACGAAAACGTAACACACATTCCCAAGCACCTAAAGCATACAAAAGCCGTAGGTAAGTTAAATTTCTATTTGGTTTCTATTAAATTTTGATATTTTAGAATGCAAGAAATTGAAAAAAACATTATTTTCACATGATTTGAGAAAATCGTTAAAAGGGTTATTTTAAAAAATAAAAATAAAAATTTTAAAACACACCTTAAAACTAATGAAAAGGAGAGCAATGCTGATACTGCTATTGCTATTGCTATTGCAAAATGCTGTATTTGCTCAGGTTACCGAAGCAGAAAAGCAGCTCAAGGAGCTAAAAACCGATTCGCTCTCGGGATGGAAAAAGGGATTGGCCATTGGAGGAAATGCCAACCAAACTTCGTTGACCAACTGGGCGGCTGGTGGACAAAGCTCATTTGCTTTAAATACTGTTTTGGCAGGATTTGTAAGCTTTAAAAACCCTAAGGCAGCCTGGGATAATACGCTGGATTTGGGTTACGGTTTTTTGAACCAGGAAGGTGTTAAGTACACTAAAAAGACCGATGATAAAATTGATTTGATGTCGAAGTATGGTCGTGAGGCTTATAAGAATTTTTACTATACCGTACTGTTCAACTTTAAAACCCAATTTACCACTGGTTACAAGTACACCACCGACAGTACCCGAATCAAGATATCGGATTTTTTTGCTCCAGCCTACCTAATTGGTGCGTTGGGTATGGACTATAAACCAAGTGGCTATTTGAGCGTTTTTGCTGCTCCCCTGACCGGAAAGCTAACATTTGTTACTGACACCATGCTGTCGAATGCGGGTGCTTTTGGCGTTAAAAAGGGGGAATCGCTTAGGGAAGAAGTGGGGGGCTACGTGCGGTTGGCCTACAACAAGAGCGATTTCCAGAAAGAATGGCTTAAGAATCTAACCTTAACAGTAAAGCTCGACCTATTCTCAAACTATCTCGATAAACCCCAAAATGTAGTGGTAAACTGGGAAACTATTGTAATCATGAAGGTTAATAAGTACATCAATGTAAACATGGCCACCCAGCTAATCTACGACGACAATATTAAAATAGGGAAGGATACCAATGGCGACGGGACAATTGATTCCACCGCACCGCGTATCCAGTTTAAGGAGATATTCGGAGTAGGCATTACCTTTAAGCTTTAGGATTTTGATTTTTCAGTAAAATCGCTTAGTTTTGAGTTGATAAAAAACCATCTATGCCTTTACTCAACTCTATTCTGAACTGGGTTAATTCTAAACGATTATACAGCATCGATCATTTCCGACAGCACCCCTTTGAGGTACAGCGCGATGTTTTGCTGAAGCTATTGAAACAAGCTGCCAAAACCGAGTATGGCAATCGTTTTGGATTCAATAGCATTAAAACCATTGAAGAATTCCAAAAGCGCGTACCCATAGTTGACTACGAAACTCTTAAACCCTACATTGATAGACTAAGGCATGGTGAGGAGAAATTACTCTGGCCAACTGAAATAAGGTGGTTTGCCAAATCGGCGGGGACCACGCAGAGTAAAAGCAAGTTTATTCCGGTAAGCAATGAGGCTCTTAAGGATTGCCATTTCAGGGGCGCACGCGATGTGATTGCCATTTACATGAATCTTTACCCCAAAAATAATCTATTGAGAGGCAAAGGGTTTACCCTTGGCGGTAGCCATCAGGTTGATAGCTTCAACATGAAATCGTATTATGGCGATTTATCGGCCATACTGATTGAAAATCAACCATGGTGGGCCGAGTTTATACGAACTCCAAGCCAAAAGGTGGCGTTAATACCCGACTGGGAGGAGAAACTCGAAAAGCTTACGCAGGAAACCCTTAACGAGAATGTTACCAGTCTTGCTGGCGTACCATCGTGGAATATGGTAATGATAAAGCATTTGCTGAGCTATACCGGAAAAAGTAATCTTTTGGAGATATGGCCAAATCTTGAACTTTTCATGCATGGTGGTGTTAGCTTTGTTCCTTACAGGGAGCAGTTCCAAAAGGTTATCCCAACGCCCAACATGCACTACATGGAAACATACAATGCCAGCGAGGGTTTTTTTGCTATTCAGGACGATCCTACCTCCGATAGCATGTTGCTGATGCTTGATTATGGAATATTTTACGAGTTTGTTCCCCTCCATGAGCTATCGAATCCGAATCCGGTTGCCCTAACTGTTGCCGACGTTGAGGTTGGGAAGAACTACGCCATGGTTATATCGACCAACTCCGGGCTTTGGCGTTACCTTATTGGCGACACGGTAACGTTTACCTCTAAAGCCCCACACAGGATAAAAATTACTGGTCGTACCCGTCATTTCATCAATGTTTTTGGCGAAGAGGTCATAATCGATAATGCCGAGCGTGCGCTCGAAAAGGCATGTAAGGTTACCGGAGCTTTGATAGCCGAGTACACTGCTGCACCAGTTTTCATGGGTACCGACCGCAAGGGTTGCCATGAGTGGCTTATTGAATTCGAGAAACAACCTGGTAGTATTGACGAGTTTGCACGGATGCTGGACTCAGCGCTTTGCGAGGCTAATTCCGATTACGAGGCTAAGCGTGCCAAAAACGTAACGCTCGATTTCCCTATTGTACAAGCTGCAGCCCCCGGAACATTCTTCGAATGGATGCGCCAACGTGGTAAGCTGGGTGGACAGAATAAGGTTCCCCGTTTATCCAATACCCGAGAGTATATCGATGAGCTGNNCTTTGCTTACTATTTCAGTACATTCGTCAAGCTTATGGCAGCCCGTCTTGCGATTTAAAATCCAATTTGTATCTTTAGAAACAAAATTTTTATACCAAGCAAACGTAACCAACATGTAATATGCACATAGCTATAGCCGGGAATATTGGTTCGGGTAAAACAACCCTAACGGGTTTACTTGCCAAGTACTACAAGTGGAAACCTCAGTACGAGGATGTGGACGATAATCCTTACCTGAACGATTTTTACAACGACATGCAGCGCTGGAGTTTTAACCTTCAGATTTACTTTTTAAACAGTCGATTTAGTCAGATTGTCGAAATTCACCGCAAGGGCGAAGATGTTATTCAGGATAGGACCATATATGAGGATGCCCATATCTTTGCCCCAAATCTACACGATATGGGGCTGATGAGCACCCGCGATTTCAACAACTACCTTTCGCTTTTCAACCTGATGACCTCGTTGGTTAAACCACCCGATTTGCTTATCTACCTGCGTGCAACAGTCCCCACTCTTGTAAGGCAAATCCAAAAGCGTGGCCGTGAATACGAAAAAAATATCCGCCTCGATTACCTTCAACGCCTTAACGAACGCTACGAGGCATGGATTGAAGGGTACAAACTCGGTAAGTTGCTGATTGTTGATGTTGACAATCTGAATTTCCCTGATAAACCCGAAGACCTTCGGGCTATAATTAATAAGATTGACGCACAAATACACGGTTTGTTCTAGAAATTCTGAACTCCTGTCCCATGCTTAAGAATCTATGAGTTCAGTCTAAAAAGTTTATAAAGTTGAAAGTTCATAAAGTTCGTAAAGTTAAAATAAATTTCACAACGTTTTTTAAAATGCTGACAATTAAAAACATAACTCGTTTTGCTAAAATAAAACATGCTTTTTATACCGGACACATCTATATTTTACAAAATTTTTATAGTAAGATAATTTGTTGATGTGATAATATGTTCAGGCCTCCTGACGCAATAGCAAATTAAAATGTCGCAAGTTTACATATAATTACGAATTACGAATTACGAATTAGAGTTCATAAAGTTGGTTCTACTACGAATTTAATGATAACTTGCAATT
>DFYV01000152.1:0-7441 GCA_002383425.1 Bacteroidales bacterium UBA4073
TGTAGACATTTTTTAGGACGACACACGTTAAACGTCAACCATCAACCATTAACCATCAACTTCAACTCAGATTCCCCACTTCGTTCGGAATGACAAAAGGAGTAAGGGAAAAGTCAAAAGTAAAAAAGCAAAATTCGTAATTTGAAATTCGTAATTTGAAATTCGTAATTCGTAATTTGAAATTCGAAAGATATCAACCATCAACCATCAACCGTGAAACGTTAAATACTACCTCCAGCCATCAACTCCACCTACGGTAATGGTAAGTATAGTGGTATGGTTATATTCCATCCCCGGCAGCAACAGTGTCGATGGGAAGTGTGTTACATTTGGGGCATTGGGGAAATGCTGGGGTTCTATGCATACCGCCCAGTTCCCTTTTTCTGGCAACCTTATCATCGGATTGGTAACAGCTGGTTGCCTTATGGGCGAGTACAGCTGTACACCGGGTTGAGTGGTGTAAAAGGTTAACCCAATCCGACTCTTTGGATTGTACAGTGCAACCGATGGATTTTCAAGAGTGGGATTGTTCAGTACAAAACAGTGGTCGTAAGTTGGCTCCACCAGGTCAATATCAGCGCCAATAGCTTTAAACTTTCGGAAATCGAAGGGTGAACCATTTACCTCACGAATCTCGCCAGTAGGAATTAAATCGTTTGAAACAGGAAGGTAATGGTCGGCGTCGATACGCAGCATGTGGTCAAGCACATCGGTATTGAATCCGCCAAGGTTAAAGTAACCATGTGTGGTAAGATTTATGTGGGTGGGTTTATCGGTTACAGCACGGTAACTTATGCTTACTTGATTATCTTCAGTAACCTGGTATATCACCCAAACATCAACATTTCCGGGGAAACCCTGATCGCCATTGGGGCTTTTAAGGTGAAATTCGAGCATGCAAACGCCATTGAGCTCCTCAAAGATCACTGTTTCCCAAACCCTATGGCTGAATCCAATTTTACCACCATGCAAGATGTTTTGGCCCTCATTGGCACTTAAGCTGAAGAGTTGATTGTTGATAGAAAATTTTGCTCCAGCTATACGATTTGCATACCTTCCAACAATTACGCCAGGGTAATAATCGGCCTTTAAATAGTCGGCTGGGCGCAACAAGCCGTAAGCCATATTTAGGCGTTCATTCTCATCGTTGAGCAGTCGCATGGCAACCATGGCGGCACCTAAGCTGCTAAACGATACTTCTAACCCGTTTTCAGTTGTTACGGTGTAAATCATTACATCCTGGCCGTCAACAGTTCCCCAGGGGCTGGCAAAGAAATTCATAAGCTACAAATCGTTTTCGTCAATAATAAAGATTTCTTCATTGGGCTTTTTCATAAGGTATTGCTCACGGGCAAACTTTTCAAGATTTTCAGGACTTGTGCGCAATTCCTTTATTTTTTGTCTATCCTCTTCAATTTTTTGAAGGTAGTACTCCCTTTCATCTTCAAGATTACTAATCCTACGGCGAGTGGCAAAAATATCAATCCAGTTACTGCTGTCAAAAATCAGCATCCAGATTATAAAAACCAATCCTGTAAGGAAAAACTTATTCCTCAGCTTAGGCAAAAACCATTTCCAGAAAGTAAGCTCTTTAACCGGCATATTAACCTCCGCTAATCAGGTGAATAACCTGAACATCATCGCCATTTTTTATTGTAGCGCTGCTGTACTCATTTTTTTTAATAAGTTTACCATTAATCTTCACAACCAGCATTTTGAAGGTAAACCGTTTAATGGCCAGTAATTCGCTGACCGTGATAACGGCTTTGCCAGTTTCGAGGTGTTCAGGTATGTTATTTAAAGTGATGTCCATAGAGTTATTTTTTGGGTGTGCCCCCAAGGGGGGCGGGCTACTGCGGGCTTTGCTTCGCTCCGGCAGAGCTGCTACGCACCCTCCGTATCCCTCACGCAAATATAAACATAAGCAACCTCAATTTAAAAATTCTGTAAAAAGTTAAAAGATAAAAGNNTAAAAGTTAAAAGTTCAAGGTTCAAGGTTCAAAGTTTCAGATTTCAGATTATAGATTCAAAACTCCTGTTTTACTATTAACCATCAACCATATTTCCGAACAACTAACAACCGTGAACCGTGAACCGTGAACCGTGAACCGTGAACCGTGAACCGTGAACCGTGAACCGTGAAACGTTAAACGTTAAAAGTTAGCCATCAACACATTTACTGTCAACCATCAACCATCAACCGTCAACCATCAACCATCAACTATCAACTATTTTCCCGAACAACGAACAACGAACAACGAGCAACTGTTAACCATCAACCATCATCACATTTACAAAATTTTAATAGGTAAATCACTTCATATTGGTACAATATAATTCCCTTTACAAATTTCTAAATCTGCAAAAAAATTTTTACCTTAGCGTTGATGATTGGGACTGATTCGAATGGCTAAAATTCTTGTAGTTGACGACGATTCCACCTTTTGCCTGATGCTTAAAACCTTTCTCACAAGGAATGGGCACAGGGTTACTGAGGCATTTTCGTACAAAGAGGCATCTGACGCTATACAGGCCACAACCTATGATGTTGTGCTAACCGATTTTCGATTACCTGAGAAAACGGGAATGGATGTACTGACTGAAGCTAAACGCAAAAAACTCGAAACCGTTGTTATTGTAATGACAGGCTACGGCGATATTCGTATAGCAGTAAAAGCAATTAAACAAGGAGCTTACGATTACGTAACAAAACCTGTTAATCCTGAAGAAATACTTGCCACCATAAATAGTGCCATATCCAGCACCGACGCCAAAACGCACGAAATCCATACCGATTCCTTCACCTTTATTGAAGGGAAAAGCAAGTATAGCCAGGAGTTAATGCACTACATTAACATTGTTGCACCAACCAATCTGTCGGTTATTATTCAGGGTGATAGCGGTACAGGCAAAGAGTTTGTTGCCCGTAAGATTCACCAGGCAAGTAAACGAAACGGTAGGCCCTTTGTGGCAATCGATTGCGGTGCGCTACCGCGCGAATTAGCTGCAAGTGAGTTTTTTGGCCATATCAAGGGATCGTTCACTAGCGCCATTGCCGATAAGGTGGGGCAGTTCGAGGTGGCTAATGGCGGTACACTATTCCTCGATGAAATTGGGAACCTCCCCTACGATGTTCAGGTTAACCTGCTCAGGGCAATTCAGGAACGTAAAATTAAGCGAATTGGCAGCAGCAAGGAAATACCTGTTGACGTACGCATAATTGCTGCTTCAAACGAGGACCTACTCAATATGGTAAATAGGGGAACCTTTCGCGAAGACCTTTACCATCGGCTTAACGAGTTTACCATTAGAGTTGCCCCTTTAAGCGAACGAAAGGACGACCTGATGGTTTACGCCCAGTGGTTCCTCAAAAATGCCAACCGGGAAATGGGAAAAAACATTCAGGACTTCTCACACGAGGTCATCGACACCTTACTGCAGTATAGCTGGCCAGGGAACCTAAGGGAACTTAAAAATGCCATTCGCCGTGCGGTTTTGCTGGAACGGTCTGGTTTCATTACCATGGAGTCGTTACCACAAGATATTGTACCGTCAACCCTCAAGGGAAAAATTGGTAAAGCTGAAAATTTAAAAAACATTAAGGAGAAAGCCGAACAGGAAATTATCCTATCGACCCTTGAGAAGGTAAAGTACAACAAAACAAAAGCAGCCAAGTTGCTCAAAATTGACAGAAAGACACTTTATAACAAGCTTAAACAATACGGCATTGACACGGAATAACTTATATATTTCCAACGATATTTAATTTATGAGTCCAGTCTAAAAAGTTCATGGTCGAAAGGAACATAAGGCGTTAGGCGTGAGGCGTTAATCGTTAAACGTTAGGTGTAAGGCGTTAGGAAAGTTTATAAATATTTGGCTTTTTAGACAGGACTTATATTTGAATACCCAAAAAATCCCGCCATGCGGGATTTAACAAGAATAACCCCCTATGAAATAGGTGGGGGGATGAAAGTAGAATAATTTAAACCACGAAGTGGTTTAACAATCAGCTAACTGTATAGCTGTCTCTAGACAAATGCTCTTATGTAGTGTCTTTTTTCATGCTGACTTAAGAATCACTATTTTCGTTTTAAAGATGAACGATACTTATTCTAATGTTCAACCCCTTCAGGGTTGTTATCTTGTGTTATAGTTATTTTCCCACCGATTACATCGGGGGTTATTGTTGTTTGACCCTTCGGGTCAAAGAGCGTTCTAAAAAGTTTATAGGCAAAAGGTATATAAAGCGTTAAACGTTAGACGTCAGGCGTTAGGCGTAAGGTAATTTTATCTGAAATTAAACGCCTTGTGTTCTGTCATTTTTACGAGAACCATCATTTCTAATGAAATTTGGCTTTAAAACCATGTGCAGCCTTAACCTGAGAATTTTATAATGTTTTGGCTATTGTCTTAATTTTTCTCAAGCTATTGACTTTTACATTTTTTTTTCGGATATTTCATTCTTAAACTTTAAAACAAATTTGCCATGGACAACAATGCGTTCGATTTCAATAAGTTTATTGCCGATTCAAAGAATACCCTGATTAATCCAAAGGGTTACTTTGAGTTGATGAGCACGAGTGGCGGTATAGTTGAGCCACTAATCAAAGCTCTCATATATGGTGTATTAGCAGCAATATTTAATTTGATATGGTTCTACGTCTTGGGTAGTGTGGTTACCCTTGGCATGTTTGGCGGTGCAATGGGATTAGGAGCGTTCATTTTAACCATAATTGGTGCATTAGTCGGACTGTTTATAGGGGCTATAATCATATTGCTCCTTTCCAGCATTTGCGGTGGGAATACCGACTTTGAGGCAAACTTGAGGGTCAGCGCATCGCTTATGGTTCTCATGCCGATCAATTCCCTCCTGAACTTTTTTGCCTATTTCGGAAATTTTGCTGGAATTATTATTTCAGTTGCTGTTGGTGTTTATGGTCTTTACCTGCTTTACCTGGCACTTTCCAAAACGCTTAAAGGGAAAGATCAAACCGCTCGTATCATAGTTTATGTTCTGATTGCCCTGTTGGTTATTTTTCAAATTATCGGATACTTTGGCCGAAAAACTGCAAAAAATCTAACCAACGATTTATCGCGGTTTGAACAAAGGTATGGTCAAAATCAAGATAAAAGTGCAGATTACGACTATTACAGCGATGAAAAACCCGAACAATTTCCAGGTAAAGCCTTGGAGCTTGTTAAGGTTCATTTATCGGCCGGTGATAATTTAATTACTAAGGAAAAGATTGATAGATTAGTAAAGCTAACCGAAGAGTTCGATATGTTCGAAGGTGACAATTCCGAAATGAATGAGCTGGTTAAAGAGTATGGCTACGCCGATTTAACGGAATACACCAACGATTATCTTACTTTAATGTCGGGCATTACGGCATTATCGAGCTTAATGGCTATGGAGCAGCTGATTAATGCCTCGGAAATGGAAAAACAAACCGCAGAGGGTTTCATGGTTGATGAAATGTTAAAAGATGCAGCTATTCAGTCAATTAAAAGTGGCAAACTTACCGAGTCTGACTTGGTTGTTGTTTTCAAAAACTGGGATTCGGTAAAGGAACTTGAGGACAAAGCTACTACTGAGTAAGTTTTCCAAATACTCATTACAAAACCGTTAACCTGCCGGGTTTTTATAATGAATCAGGTTTAAAACCGAGTACAGGGCAATGGTGAAAATCCATATAGCAATTACGTTAAACCAGATTGTTAAGCGCAATGGCTCAATGCAAAATGCAGAATACAAATTGAAAAATGCAAAATAGAACAAATTTATCGGAACGGTTATTAGACTTCGCAGCAAGTAGCATTAAAATGAATTAAAAGCATTGGTGGATGAAGTTAATGAATTGACAAAAATTGTTGCAAAATCCGTTATCACTGCGAAAGAAAAGGGAAAATGACTTTGCAATTTGCATTTTGCAATTTTCACTTTGCAATGTTGTATTCACGAAGGTGTACCACTGCGCCTAACAAAGTATTCACGCTGCGCTTCGCTTGCCCTTCGGGAAATCCTGATAAATCGGGACTTCGTGAATACAAGCTGTTTTGATGTGCTGCCTCAGGTTGAAGCTGTACAGACATAGCATGCTATGTCTGTACAGCTATCTACCTTCTAATTTCAATTTGCAGTTTGACTTTTGCATTGAGGCATTGAGCTTAGCTGGTTTATGAAATAAATCTATTAAACCAAAGCGTTTCGTACTTTTGTAATTTCCTCCATAATGCTCTGGAACTGATCGTTTGTTAGGTTTTCGCCTTGAACGTTTTTATAAATTTCCTCTACTGGTGCAAGCATATCCATTAATTCTTTAACCTCGGGTACATCGGAACGAGGTGTCATAAGTTCCATCAGCTTAGCAAGGGGTGCTTTTTGATTGGCGAGTATTTTGATAAATTCAGAATTATCGCGGCTGGTTAAAGCTATTTGCGAGGTGATGTACACACCCTCAATCCAGCTACCGGCAACCACCAAAAGCGAAAGGCTTTCCTTCTGGTTTTCCACAAGGGCACGGTATGTTTCGTAGTATGAGTTGGTAAAAATATTTATTAGAGAATCCTTGTTGTCAATGTTTTTTTCAACATTTATTGCCAGTTCAGGGGTAAAGCCAGCGTTAATATTGAGTTCCTCTACGAGTTGTCTGCAAACCTTCAGAAAATTCATGGTTTCCTGTTTCATCTGGTAGGTAGTTGAGTAGGCAAGATCAGCTCCGTAAATACCAAGATTAATGGCTTTGGTCTTCTCGGTCATGTATTTCCCAACATTGTCAATCGGATTGCAAATGCCAATAATAAAGCTTGCCCCAGCCTTATTAATCATTTGTATAACTTCAAATGATGTTGGAATCGGGTAGCTGGTTACCTCCTGAAAGGCTTGCTCTTTCGATTCTGCCTGTAATTCTTCGGCTTGTTTTGCCTGCTTATTTCCACAGCTAAGAAGTAGAACAGCTGAAAGCATGACAATCGAGAAAGCTTGTAAAGTGGTAGTGTAGTTTTTCATGTTAGTATCTGTTTTAATGGTTAAACTATTTAGTTGTTTACGAATTGCCAAAAAAATAAACCAATGTTGTTTCACTGTTCAATTAACGCTCATTATTTGAGGTTTAATGCTATTAATTTAATCATTTTAGGTAGGGTAAATTTACAAAAAAAGCAATAAATCAACCCAAAATCTTAAAAATTTGAAGAAAATTTTCAGAAATGGTTAAGTTTAATGTGTTACAACCAAAATCTATTGGCAATTCATGAAACATTGAATCAATTTTCCACTCAACTGAACGGGCTTGTATTCCCGAATTCCCGACTTGTACTGAGCGAAGTCGAAGCAAGGGATTTCCCGAAGGGAAAGAGAGTCGCTTTGCTCCATGGAATTTAGAATTACGAATTTAGAAGTACGAATTACGAAGTTTTTTATTCATTAATCAACATT
>DFYV01000152.1:7464-31276 GCA_002383425.1 Bacteroidales bacterium UBA4073
CTTCCAGTTATTTTTCTTGGGGCTATATTACCTGATAATGAGGGACTAAATTCTACCTTCTGCCTTCTAATTTCATTTTGCATTACGCCATTACGCTTAACAGTTTACAGTGTCACCCTATCCAAATCCTTCGACATTTTATTCATCAAGGCATAAAGCTCTTTTAGCCGTAAAAGAATCTGGTTTTCCTCCTCAACCTGTTCGGATTTAAGCTTGCTTAACTCATTGTTTAGGTTGTTGATAGCCATTTTTAGCACCTTACTTTTATACACCATAATTGCTTTTGGGATTGCCAATTGAAGAAAATCGGAGCCTTCGGTAACCTCAGCTTTATGTTTTTCCCAAATGCGGCTAAGTACATATTTCTCTGTAAGCAAATCAACGGCTATTTCACTTATCTCCGGGTCGCTATGGTTGATAAAGAATCTATTGTCAACCTCAACATTTGTTTCGAGCAGGCGTATGTACTCGTCAAAAACCTTACGGTAATTTAGGTTTTGAAACTCCAAATCGTCGTTAAGAATCTCCTCTATAATAAAACGGGCAACGGTGATGTTGATTTCCTCGTTGGTATCCTCCACAATGTGGTTAAAAAGTACATCATTCCCGTTGTTTAGTAAAAACTTTACAATTTCCTTTTCCTGTTCCTGACAGTTAATACCCTGAACATAAGCGGGAATTTTGGGTGTTTCGTGCTCGTGAATCAATTCGGTACGCTCACGCTGGAGCAGCTGCTCCATTCGGCTTCTACGTAGTTTACCAACCTCGGAGTAAAGCACATCCTCGCCAATATCCATTAACAGGGAGCACTCCTTGATGTAAACCGCCCGAATAACCTGATCGGGAATGGAGCTTATTGAGCGCACGATGTCACTTATCAAACCAGCTCGTTTTATGGGATCAGTTTTAGCCTCGTCGAGCAATAAGCGGGTTTTGAACTTGATAAAGTCGGTTTCGTTTTGATTGATATACTGAAGCACCTCCGAAGCGCTATGGGATCGGGCAAAACTATCGGGATCTTCGCCTTCGGGCATGAGGACCACCTTAACGTTAAGCCCCTCCTCCAGAATCATATCGATACCCCTGAGCGATGCTTTAATACCTGCGGCGTCGCCATCGTAGAGTATGGTAACATTTGGTGTAAAACGCTTGATTAGCTTTATTTGGTCCTGGGTGAGCGAAGTTCCTGAGCTGGCCACCACATTCTCAATGCCGGTTTGGTGCAGCGAAATTACATCAGTATAACCCTCAACCAGGTAGCACTTATTTTCCTGGGTAATGACTTTTTTGGCGTGGTAAATGCCGTAAAGTACCTCGCTCTTGTGGTAAACCTCGCTTTCAGGGCTATTAAGATACTTGGCTGTTTTTTTATCGGTTTTAAGTATTCGGCCACCAAACCCAATAACCCTTCCGCTTATGCTGTGAATGGGAAACATCACACGACTGGCAAATCGGTCGAAGGTTGTGCCATCATCGCGTTTTACGGTTAGCCCTGTTTTTACAAGGTAGTCGAGTTTATACCCTTCACGCAAGGCTGTTTGGGTAAAGGCATCGTGTTGGTCCAAACAGTAGCCCAGCTGAAACTTTTCGATGATGTGATCCTTAAATCCCCGTTCACGGAAGTAAGCCATGGCAATGGTTTTTCCGTCGGAATGCTTATGCAGCATATCGGAAAAGTACCGCTGGGCGTACGAGTTAATCACCATAAGGCTTTCGCGCTCGTTTCGCCTCGCTATCTCCTCAGGGGTAACCTCTTTTTCCTCAATTTCGATGTTATACTTCTTGGCCAAAAATTTGAGGGCTTCCACATAGTTAAGCCGTTCATATTCCATAATAAAGTTGACCACATTCCCCCCCTTGCCACAACCAAAACACTTGAAAATACCTTTCGATTGGCTTACCGTAAACGATGGTGTTTTCTCATTGTGAAAAGGGCATAAACCCAGGTAGTTTACCCCGCGTTTACGAAGGGTTACATACTCCTTAACCACCTCTACAATATCGGCAGCGGCTAATATCTTGTCAACTGTGTGCTGGTCAATCATTTATATATTTTAACTAAGCCCTTTTATTTTTGTA
Source organism: Bacteroidales bacterium UBA4073 (assembly GCA_002383425.1). GTDB lineage: Bacteria > Bacteroidota > Bacteroidia > Bacteroidales > Tenuifilaceae > Tenuifilum. The sequence continues at coordinate 9,544 of DFYV01000152.1, forward strand.
AAGATAGTGCATGTCGATTTTATAGAGCGATATTTTGTGATTGTGTTTATGAACATTCACAGAAAAGAGTTAACAGTTGCCTAAATGGGGCAGGTCTAAAAAGTTTATAGGCGAAAGGAACATAAGGCGTAAGGTGGAGGCGAAGGCGGAGACTGAGGCTAAAGCTAATGTGGAGGCGGAAATTGAAACGTTAGTTGTTAGAGGTTGACGTTTAACATTTAACGTTTAACGGTAAAAAATGAGCTTTGAATCTGGAATTTGAAATCTGAAAAAATCTGGAATCTGGGATTTTGAATCTTTATCCTTTAACTTTTAACTTTATTGTTCTATACAAGAACCATTCATTTTAATAGAATTTTGCTTTTTAAACTGGACTCATATGTAATTTTGACATATTTCTCGCATATCGGTTTACAAATTTGAACTTCAAGAAACAACATCAACCTGAAACCCTGAATTTAATCATGTTTTGTCATAATCATTGTAAATACAAAGCGGGGAAAGGAAATGGAAAAACTGAATTGCTGACAGGGACAAAACAGGAGAAAGACAGGCTCGAAATACTGCTGGAAAAGGTGGGAGATCATCTTGTAGCAGCGTAGCCATATGTGCTGTCTTCGGGGTAAAAACTTGTTTTTGCAGGATTACTGTTCCCTGTAAGCAAACATGTGTTATAATTGTAAACTGCTTTCACTTTTTTTTAAAAATGCCTAAATTTATTTTATCCAAAATAGTGGGTAAAAATCACTTTCCAAAAGGGAATCCACTACCATGCGGTAATGCAATATAAAATCCAGATAAACATTTCACAGTTTACTTTGTTCTATCATCATAAAATTTTATACAGGTAAAAAACAGATATGCCAGCCTATTTACAGCTGGTCAGATTGCCAATCCAAATAAGCCCAAGTAATATGACTCGAGAAATTATTTTTATTTGTATCTCACTTTTAAGCAGTGCGCAACTGATTTTTGGCCAGGCTAACAATTTGCAATGGCTGGATATAGAACTATCCAATTACCAATATCCCTATCCCGTTTCTGAATTAAAATTGAACAGTCAGAATCAGGAATTGACAATGGCCTATATGGATGTGCAGCCGGCAAACTACAATGGAAAAAATATTGTGTTGCTGCATGGTAAGAACTTCAACGGTGCCTATTGGAAAACAACCATTGAAGCATTAAAAAAGGAAGGTTTTCGGGTGATTGTACCCGATCAGATAGGCTTTGGTAAATCGTCCAAGCCATTACATTATCAATATACCTTTCAACAACTTGCCCTGAACGTCAAATTATTATTGGATACCCTGCAAATATCACAAACAGCCGTTTTGGGTCATTCAATGGGGGGCATGCTGGCGACCCGGTTTGCGCTGATGTACCCTGAGACGGTTGTGAAACTGATCCTTGAAAATCCTATCGGGCTGGAAGACTGGAAACTAAAGGTTTCATACAAACCAGTGGAATGGTGGTATCAAAATGAGTTGAAGCAGACCTATGATGGAATAAAAGAGTATCAGTTGGTTAATTATTACGATAACCGGTGGAAGCCGGAATACGACGAATGGGTCAACCTGCTGGCCGGCTGGACAATCAACTCAGATTATAAAACCATTGCCTGGAATGCTGCCCTCACCAGTGATATGATTTTCACACAACCCGTAATCTATGAATTCGGAAATATAAAAGCTGAAACATTGCTGATCATTGGCACAAGAGACCGTACGGCAATTGGGAAACCGTTGGTGCCAGACGATGTGCGAAAAACCATGGGTCTCTACAACATATTGGGTAAAAAAACGCAGAAGGCTATTCCTAATGCACAGTTAGTTGAACTGGACGACATTGGCCATTTGCCGCATATCGAAAACTTTGAGCAATTTATCACCCCGTTAATCAGGTTCTTAAAGGAATAGGCTGCCTGATTGTGTAAATATTTTTACCTTCAACAGGGATTTTCGCTACTTAAACAATATCCTCAAAAATAATCAATGAGTCCAGTCAAAAAAGTTCATAGCCGAAAGGCGAAGGCGAAGAGAGGGATAAAGGATAAAGGTTAAAGGTTCAGGGTTCAAAGTTCAAAGTTCAAAGTTCAAAGTTCAAAATTCGGTTCTGCCACCAATTTTGTGGAAGAAATGGTTAATTATCTCACTAACTATTACATTATAATATTTATTAGATGAGTCCAGTCTAAAAAGGTAGTCNNTGACGCGTTTGCTTTTGGCCTTTTTAGACTGGACTCATTAGATTATTAGTAGGGTTTTAACCTAATCGTGCTTATCAATCTGTTAACCTGGGTGTTATATGAGTTTGACTTGATGTTTTCTACTAAAATTGCAAGTTATCATTCAATTCGTAGTAGAACCAACTTTATGNNTATATGTAAACTTGCGACATTTTAACCCCGTTGGATATATGCTTAATTTAAAACACATTGCTTTATTTTATAAATTATACTACGGGGTTAATTTGCTATTAAGTCAGGAGTTCTGAAATTATTTTTGTTTGTGATATTCATAACGACGACTTTTCATCTTTTGCCCTTTCAAGTTCTTCAATCAACAGAAACATACTTGTTGAAGGATTATCATATAAGCGAAGTTTCTTTGCTTTTTTACAGGCTTCGTGGCACTTGTCATTCAGTTTAATATGTAAGGCTTCATCTATAACTCCCTTTTTGTATGCATTTCCATTTCTATTACTCAATTGCCGCAAACATTCGTCTTTGGAAATAGCGGCTGTTTGATTTTTGTAGTGTAATAAGAACCACAATTCAATGGAAGGATTTGAGGCAATGAGTGTTGTGTTGGTTATGGTCTTCAATTTAGCAAAAATTTCAGGAATATCAGCATCGTACATCAAAAAATCTTTGTCTTTTTCGTGCGTGGGCTTTCCCTTTTTATGTGATTGAATGTAGCGGGTGCTTATATTGCAACTGGCTATTTTAGGTACAATTTCAATAGGCAGGCGATACAACGAACGCAGGAAACAAACGTAAGCTTCTTCCGTTTCGCCCTCGCAAAATACCCAGAAATGAGGATTTATTTTTTTACCTTTCGAGGCGTGCCTTTTACCACTACTCATTTAAAAGTTGCTTTAATTGCTTTAATGAATCGTTTATAAAGGGCACCGCATCGAAACGGCCTTGCAAATAGGCTTTTTCCAAATCCATGGTATCGCGAAAATCGCTGTAGTCGTATAACGAATATAAATCTGTTGACCCATCAGCCTTTTTATTGGAAAAATATATCTGATCCTTACGGATTTTTTTTAGATTTAGAAACTGTGTATTGTGTGTGGTACAAAGCAGTTGTGCTTTTTCGCTTGCCCTGAATAGGTTAAAAATATATTCGATGATTTTCGGGTGCAAGCTTTCTTCTATTTCATCAATTAGTAATACCTTGTTGTGTTTAAGCACGTCGAGCAAGGTAAGCATGATAAAAAAAAGTTTGATGGTGCCTTGCGATTCTTCAGTAATAAAATCAAACGCTACATCGGGTTGGTTGCTGTGGTAGGTTTTTATCTGCAAATGGTCTTGCACCACGTCTTCAACTTTGAGGGTCATGTTGGTAAGATCGGCATGAATGCTTTTCGCCGATTTTTTAAGTACTTTTATTTTCACGTCCTCAATGTCGCTATCGGCTATTTTAAGTGCTTCAATCAATTGTTTCTTGTTTTGGTTACTGATGTTTTCGATAGCTGAAACGCCAAAACCCAGATAATTAAGAATGAAGGTGTTGTGGAAGTAGTTAAAAATATCTTTGGCAATATCGCGGTCCATTTGACTGGCTCGTGAAATGTAGAGGGTTTTTTCTGAAGTGTTTTCGGCAACATCCATAGGTCGTTTGATAACATCCGTAAAGGTGTATTTTTCTTTTTTGGTTTTACCGCGATTTTCGTTGCGGGTAAATATTTCTTTTATACGACCCTTTGGGTAGTAGTGTAAACTTTCGCTTATAATGGCGTTGCGGGTTAGTGAAAATGAATACTCGTACTCAATTTCGTTCAGGATAAACCGAATAAAGTAAGTACCTGGCTTGCGCTGATAACCATCGAATTTAAAAGGTTGAAAATTGAAAACGGTATCCTGGTTATGGTTGTGCGACTCAAAAACCATGGCATTGCAAAATCTGATGGCTTTAATGATGTTGCTTTTGCCCGAGGCATTGGCACCGTATATGATTAAGGTTTTAAGCAGCTCGTTTTTGCCTTGTTTAAACAGGTTGTTTTTCAATGCTTTTGCATTGGCCGATTTGATGTTGGCTGCTCTGAAATCGATAACAACCTCATCTTTTATGGAGAAAAAGTTGCTGAGACGGATTTCTAATACCATTTTAATGGGATATTGTGTAAAATAATTGCAAATATAAGCATTAAAAAACAAAAAGCAAAATTTAAATGAAAAATTATTTTCTGTTGCTTTTTTGGTTGATTCAGCAATAGATGTCGATATATTTTACCATTTCAGTATATTCGTTGATTAATAATAAAAGATGTTTTGATTGCTTACATGTTTTGAGGCCTTTAACAGTTACAGCCAATTCACATAGGAGGTAGATGGTAAGCAAAGGTTAAATCGTCCCAGTTAAATTAATGGACAGTTGCACTCAGACGTTCTCTTTATTCAATTTTATGCCAAAATATCCTTCAAAATCTTCGATCTTTTGCTGTTTATTCGATGTATAGTTGATCATATTTGCATGATTTGTTGCACTTAAAAGCAAAAGTAACTAATCAGTATTAACAAACATAACCATTCACCGCAAAGACGCAATGGCGCAAAGGTTTTAAATTTAATTACACTTNNGTTGATAGTCCCGAATCAGCTAATAACTGTTTAAAGGGCAATTCATATTTATAAAGGCAGCTTAAGCATCACTATATCCAACAAGTGATTATTAAATTTTTTTATTTCTCAGCGTCTTAGCGCCTTTGCGGTTATAGGTGGTATAAGTTGTATGCAAGTAAATGGTTACTGATTAGTTACAAGCAAAAAAATCCAAGTTAAATTTAAACCTTTTCATTCATAACTAATAAACAATGTGTTAGTTAGATTTTTTTGAGCGAGCCATACCAATTCCATCATTAAAATCGGGTTGTGCTATAGGTCGAAGAAAATTCATGAAAATCAAACGAAGAGTTTCAGTAAAAAAAATGCCACGAACAATCGTGGCGAAATTCATGGGTGGTCAAAGAGTTAGATGTGGATGGCTTCGCCATAAGCAGAGGCTGCGGCTTCCATAATAGCTTCGCTCATTGTGGGATGTGGATGGATGCTTTTCATTAGTTCATGGCCAGTGGTCTCGAGGTTTCGTGCCACAACCAGTTCCGCTATCATCTCAGTTACGTTGCCTCCTACCATGTGAGCGCCAAGTAGCTCGCCATACCTGGCATCAAAAATTAACTTTACAAAACCATCGCGATTACCAGCTGTGGTTGCTTTGCCTGATGCTGTGAAAGGGAATTTACCCACTTTAATTTCATAACCGGCATCACGAGCTGCCTTCTCGCTTAAACCTACGCTCGATACTTCGGGTGTGGTGTATGTGCAGCCCGGAATATTTTTGTAGTTTACCGGATGGGTGTTTAGTCCTGCAATTTTTTCAACGCATACAATGCCTTCGGCGGAAGCTACATGGGCAAGCGCTTGCCCTGGAACGATATCGCCAATGGCGTAAACCCCCTCAACGTTGGTACGATAAAACTCGTCAACCTTTACCTTGCCATTTTCAATGGTTATGCCAAGTTCCTCTATTCCGATGCCCTCAAGATTTGGGGTGATACCCACAGCCGATAATACCACCTGCGCCTCAACTTCTTCGGTGCCCTTTTTGGTTTTGATTGTTACCCTGCATAGGTCGCCCGATGTATCAACTGCTTCGACTGTAGCATCGGTTTTAACCGTTATGCCAGCTTTTTTAAAGGCACGCTCAAGCGTTTTGCTAACCTCCTCGTCCTCAAGCGGCAAAATATTAGGCATATATTCAACCAGGGTTACCTTAGTGCCTATTGCATTGTAGAAGTAAGCGAACTCACTACCAATGGCACCCGAACCAACAACAACCATCGATTCCGGCTGCTTAGGCAATGCGAGGGCCTGACGATAACCAATTACCTTAATCCCATCCTGTTTCAGATTAGGAAGTTCGCGCGATCGTGCTCCCGTAGCAAGTATTATATGGTTTGCCGTGTAATCGGCTTGAGTACCATCGGCAGTGGTTACTGTTACGGTATGGTTATCCTTAAGCTTACCAAAACCATTAATGACGTTAACGCTGTTTTTTTTAAAAAGGAATTGAATTCCCTTACTCATGGAATCGGCAACGCCACGGCTTCGGGTAATCATCTTCTCAAAGTCGGGCTTAACCTCCGATGCCGCTACCCCGTAATCGGCTGAATGCAATGCGTACTCATAAACCTGTGCGCTTTTAAGTAATGCTTTTGTAGGAATACAACCCCAATTCAGGCAGATGCCGCCAAGGTTTTCCTTTTCAACCACGGCCACCTTCATGCCTAACTGGCTGGCACGAATAGCAGCAACGTATCCTCCAGGGCCGCTTCCAATCACTATAAGATCGAAATTCATAACCATAATTTTGTGTTTGTCAAAATTACTATAACAAATAGAATAGGAAAATGTTATATATCATACATGAGTTCAGTCTATAAAGTTCATAAAGTTGAAAGTTCATAAAGTTAAAACATTGAGAATAAGGGTTATATGTTTATTTCACAACGTTTTTTAAAATGCTGATAATTAAAAACATAGCTTGTTTTGCTAAAATAAAACATGCTTTTAATACCGGACTCATACATATCATTAAAGGTATTTACCCATCTTTTTCGACAATTTTATACGCAACACTTTAAAAGTTTCAAATTTGCTGTTGTTTGCGTGTATGGGTTGCGGCGTAGCTTTGTAGGTTGGATTTGAGCGTAGGGTAGCAACGTCGTGGGTAAAGTACAGTTTGATACTATTTTGCCGAAAGGCAAAGCATTTTATTTGCTGGCAACTGTTTGCGGTTTGGAGATCGCAGTTTAAGCAAGCGTAGTCAGGAGACTACGCTTAGCATGGGTTCAAGGCTCAAGGTTCATGGTTCGAAATTCCAGATTCCAGATTTCAGGCTCAAAATGTCTGTTTTACTATCAACCATCAACTGGCAACTATTTTTTCCGAACAACGAACAACAAACAACGAATTACTATCAACCATCAACCATCAACTCTTCTTACCCAACTCTTCCCAAATAAGGGCTGCGGCTCCCAGTACTGCTGCATTTTTATTCTGCAAACCTGAAACCATGAGTTTTACCTTACCCCTGAAAACAGGGAACAGGTATTCTTCCATGTAACGGCGAACAGGATCCATAAGTAGTTCGCCTGCATTGGCCAATCCACCAAAGAAGAATATGGTTTCGGGGTTCAGGATGGCTACCAGGTCGGCCAGACGTGTCCCCAGAATAAGCCCGGTGTACTCAAAGGCAGCCCTTGCTAACGGATCACCAGTTTTTGCTGCCTCGGTTATCATTTTAGCGGTAAGCTTATCGTACGTAACGTTACGTAGTACACTGGGTTGGTTGCTATCGGCAATCATTTTAAAGGCAGTACGCCTAAGGCCTGTAGCCGATGCGTATGTTTCGAGGCAGCCCTTTTTGCCACATCCACACTGACGGCCATTGGCCTTGGCTACAACATGCCCAAATTCGCCAGCAAAACCATCGTGGCCAACAACCAGCTTACCATCCACCACAATTCCACTTCCAAGCCCTGTACCTAAGGTGATAACCACAAAATTCTTCATTCCCTTTGCTGCGCCGTAAAGCATTTCGCCCAAAGCTGCTGCGTTAGCATCGTTGGCAATAACACTGGTAACTCCGGTTAAGGCGGTTATCTCCTTACATAGTGGCAAAATACCCTTCCATTCAAGGTTTGGGGCATCAACAATAGCTCCAAGATTATACGAACCATTAGGCGATCCCACTCCAACTCCCAGTAGCTTGTGTTCGTGACCAAGCTCCATGAGCATCCGCTCAATCTCGCCCGTTAAATTCTTTACAAAAACATCAAATGTGGATTGACAGCGCGTGGGAATGGTACTCTCAGTAAGTATTTCGCCTTCCTTATTGACAATGCCAATAACCGTATTTGTACCACCAATATCAATACCTGCTACAACATCAGACATAAAATTTGAACAAATTAAGTTACTGCTAATCTAACTCTTCGTAATCTACATATTCGCCCTGGTCCTTATCGATGATTTTCTTTTTCCGGGTAAACGTGAACTTTTTGCCACTGGTACCTTCCGACGGTTGTTCATCAGTCCCTTGGTTCATCCTTTTATGCAATCGCCTGAACCATAACCGTAATGCAAAACGTCCAATTAAACCCAGCACGAAAAGGGCTAAGAAGAAATAAAAAATGAATGTTAAAAATGCTACCATAAGTTTTATAAACGGTAGGCAAAGATAGCTAATTATTTAACGGCAAAGCATATAACCCCATTTTGTTTTGATAAAGTAACATACTGCTTACCATCTGAGGTAAAACCTGCTAAAGGGATTGAACCCGATATAGGGAAAGGGCTAACAGGCTTGCCACTTGTACTGAAACCTACAACTGTACCATGCTGCGAAGCTAAAACCAGTAAGCTATCGGTTGAAATAACTTCAAGACTACCAGTATCAAAATTTCCTTTGGATGAGAGAATCACATTTTTCAGTTTCCCATCACCGGAATAAATACTAATCCTATTCTTATCGAGAATAAAATATTTATTATCTGCCATGCGAAAGGTATGATTGGATGGAAAAGGTTCAAGTATCATACTTTCGACATTTCCGTCGAAAAATATTTTTCTGATAATGCCAAGGGTATCGGTTGTAACAAGGTAAGGGGTTTTACCCGAACTGGTAACAAGGTAGAATTCGGCATTTCGGGCCTTGGCAAAAAACGATTGGGGTTTAACCCTTTCCTCGCCTCGTCGGTTAAGCAAGTACAGCCGATTATGGTCGAAAATCACAAGAAAATCCTTACCCTGGTAGCTCACAAAACCTATCCGGCTTGTAACTATGGTTTCTGTTTTGAAATTAGACCAGCCATTTACTGGTTTTCCGGACGAATCGTAGCAGTGAATCCTTTTATCGGCACAGGCCACCATAAACCGATATCTCCTGTTTTTATCGTAGTCAAATATCGAGAGGGGTGATGTGGCAACGGCAGGCAGTGTTAGCGGAAATCCCTCCACATTATCACCGTTACGGTCAATAACGTAAATCTTATTGCCTGCCGCAAAAGCCATTTGTAGCTTGCGGTTACTAAAGATATCTACCTGATATACATCACCTATGATTGGTGAATCAATTTTTCGCTTCCAGAGAATATGACCATTGTTTCCAATCAGGTAAATGGCGTTGTTGGAATCCTGAACCAGAAACTCAACCTGACTATTAAGGTGATTAATTAACCGATGGGGTTTACCGGTAGGTTCCATGTCGAGCTTGCATATCCATTTTGCGTTTTTGGGTAAGGCTGAAATTCTTTCCGATTCCAATGGAACGCTTTCAACAACAAGCATTGCAAAAAGTTTTTGGCTTCCGCCCACCACCTGCCAAACAAATTCATGTTTAAAGGTCTTTTCCCCCATATACAAACCCAATGGTTCACCGTGTAAGTAAACCTCACCAATTGGGCTTGGAACCATTCCGTTACAGTAAACTATAAGATTTGATGCTGTTGATATTCGCTGCTGAAAACCATTAAAGTTAGCACTACTCCTAAGGGTGTTATTCCGCAGATACTCATTAATAATGAATTTTATTGAGCTGACACTTGGTCCAAAAACCAAAACGTTATCGATAGCCGTAACGTAGCTATCGGTGACATTCAGAAAGCTGTTGCCAAGCATGGTTGGCAGGTAGGTTTTAATTGGGTTTTCAACAATCATAAAACCCGAGTGATTATCAGGTTTATACTCGTATCGGTTCAGCTTAAAATTCTTAGAAAATACTTCGAGTTGCTGCATGGTAGCCGAACCACTTTTTGTGTTAATAAACATAAACCACTCCGTACTATCGTTGTCCAATTTAACAGCCGATGCTGCAACCTCGCCATTTAGGTTGTTTGATAAAAACTCATCAAAAGAAATTCCTGTAAGAGATAAAAATCCCGAACGATTTTTATTATATGGTTCCGCTAAGCCAAGGTAATCGATATAATCGCTATAATCGGCCATGAAGTTCGATATATTTGGTAGTCCATACCACGTAAAAAAGGATGTTGCTGCAGGCATGTAGCCTTTCAGGGTAAAAGGAACCGGGGTTTGACGGGTAAATGCTTCATAAAAATCGTTCCCCTGATTTGAATTAAGTACTAACCCGTTAGCTAAAATCGAATTTGATGACACCTGTACATCAAGCCCAACCCAACCGGTTACTCCTTTGAGAACATTAGAGTTCTGCTTAAGCGATAAAACTTTAGAGAGCTCATTGGTATTCACAAATATATTTGCAGCAACCCCACTTGCTGCCGTGAGAAAAAGCGACTTAAATTGCTCATCGGGCTGGCTACCTGAACCATCTTTCAACATCTCAACCGATTCTACTAAAAGTTCCTGGCTATTACTTACCAGTAAAAGATTCCCGAATACTATGAAGGTAAGACCTGAATTTTGGGAACTTGGATTTTTTAAAAGAATCCCTTTGCTTCCGGAAACTAATACATCTTCGGCATTAACTAATCCTAAGCTTTGAAGTTTCACCAGCTCCAAAATGTCACCCTGACTGAAGTCTTTTGGAATTTTAAGTGAAACCAAAAACTCGCTTTCCTGCGAGTAATTGCTATAAAAGGCTGCAATGATACTGTTCCCTCTTAGAAATGTCTTAATTCTTTGATCCGACTTCGAAACGCTATCAATAAAGTTTACCATTCTGGCAAAACCGTGTAATTCCCTGTTACCATTTAAGCTATTCCACCAGGCATTTGATTTTAGCGAATTGACAAAAATTTCAAATTCTTCAACGTTTAATACCATTGTGGCATTTAGTGGTACTGCATCAACCGGGTTATACTGCCTGTAATTCTGCTCATTAATCCACCGGTAAAACAGGAATACCACTCCGCCAATTACAGCTAAAATCAAAACGATGGTTACTATGGTGCGCTTCATACATGTAATGATTTAACATGTTAAAGTTACAACTAATTTGAAGGTTTGAAAGGTTGAAAAAAATAAAAGTGTTGAATTTGAGAATTAAGAAAATGCCAATTTCCGAAAAATTACTCTAATTTTGTGAGATTTTTTGGTAGTTGCTATTGCATGGATATTAGCATTTAACAGTGTTTTATATGGGTAACCTAAAATTTAAAGAGTACAAAGGGCTTGATTTATCTCAAGTGAATAAAGATGTTCTTAAAACATGGGAAGAACAAAGCACCTTCAGGAAGAGTTTGGAAACCCGCAAAGGACATCCCAAATTTATTTTTTACGAGGGGCCTCCCTCTGCTAATGGTATTCCCGGTATTCACCATGTAATGGCACGCACTATTAAGGATATTTTCTGTCGATATAAAACCCAAAAAGGCTTTTTGGTTGAACGAAAGGCAGGTTGGGACACCCATGGTTTGCCCGTTGAGTTGAGCGTTGAAAAAATGCTTGGCATTACCAAGGAAGACATTGGAAACAAAATTTCGGTTGAGGAATACAATAACACCTGCCGAAAAGAGGTTATGAAATATACCGACCTCTGGGAAGACCTTACCCATAAAATGGGCTACTGGATTGATATGGATGATCCTTATATCACCTACGATAACCGATACATCGAGTCGCTGTGGTACCTGTTACAAAAACTTTTTGAAAAAGATTTACTCTACAAGGGTAAAACCATTCAACCCTATTCGCCTGCTGCAGGAACAGGGTTAAGTACCCATGAGTTAAACCAGCCCGGATGCTATCGTGATGTTAAGGATACCACCGTGGTTGCTCAGTTTAAGGTGATAAGGAACGATAATAGCCAGTTCCTTTTTAGCCTTACCGATACATCTGACATTTTCATTTTGGCCTGGACAACCACCCCATGGACACTTCCATCGAATACAGCATTGGCCGTAAATGCCAGCATAAAGTACAGTATTGTGCGAACATTTAACCCCTACAGCGGCGATCCCATAACCGTTGTAATTGCTAAAGATAGACTGGATTACTACTTTCCTGCAGCCAATGCCAATCTCTCGTTTGATGAGTATCAACCCGGCGATAAAAAAGTTCCTTTCAAGGTTTTATCCGAAGTTAAAGGATCACGGCTTGTCGGAATTCGCTACGAGCAGCTATTCCCCTGGGTAAAACCCAACGGCGACGCCTTTAGGGTAATTGCTGGCGATTTTGTTACCACCGACGATGGTACGGGAGTTGTGCATATTGCTCCAACATTTGGTGCCGACGACGACCGGGTGGCTAAGGTTTCGGGTATTGCCCCACTGATTCTACTCGATAAGTACCGCAATACCGAACCCATGGTCGATAAACTCGGTCGATTCTACCCCATTGAGGACCTTGACCCTGAATTTGTAAAAAGTAGCGTGGATGTAAGTCTATACCAGGAGTTTGCAGGTAGATTTGTGAAAAATGAGTACGATTCAACTTTACCCGAAGATGCTCCCACCCTTGACGTTGACCTTGCTGTTGCGCTCAAAAAGGAGAACAAGGCTTTCAGAATAGAAAAATACGTTCACAGCTATCCACATTGCTGGCGCACCGATAAGCCGGTTCTTTACTACCCGCTCGACAGCTGGTTTATCAGGGTAACTGCCCTAAAGGACAGAATGATTGCGCTTAACAATACCATTAACTGGAAACCGGCAAGTACAGGTACCGGACGTTTTGGCAAATGGCTTGAAAATTTGCTGGACTGGAATCTTTCGCGCTCACGTTTCTGGGGGACACCCCTTCCCATTTGGGTTTCAGAGGATCGAAGCGAAATGATTTGCATAGGTTCGGTTGCCCAGCTAAAATCCGAAATTGATAAAGCTGTTCAAGCAGGTTACATGGATAGCAATCCGTTAGCCAATTTCAAGGAGGGCAACTTCAGCAAGGAGAACTACAGCATTTTTGATTTACATCGCCCCTTTGTGGATAACATCATACTTGTTTCGCCAGGCGGGAAACGCATGTACCGTGAGCCCGACCTGATAGACGTTTGGTTCGATTCTGGTGCCATGCCATACGCACAGGTTCATTACCCCTTTGAGAGTAAGGATAGCTTTAACGAGTTTTTCCCTGCCGATTTCGTAGCCGAAGGCGTTGACCAAACCCGAGGCTGGTTTTATACCCTACATGCCCTTTCTACACTTTTGTTCGACTCTGTTGCGTTTAAAAATATTGTTTCGAATGGGCTGGTACTGGATAAGAACGGCAACAAGATGAGCAAAAGGCTTGGTAATGCCATCGACCCGTGGGATGTTATTGAAAAGTATGGTTCTGACCCACTTCGCTGGTATATGATTACCAATGCTCAACCATGGGATAACCTCAAATTTGATATAGAGGGGGTTGATGAGGTAAAACGTAAATTCTTTGGAACACTCTATAATACCTACTCTTTCTTTGCCCTTTATGCTAATGTCGATGGATTTACCTACGCCGAAGATGAAGTCCCTGTAAACCAACGCCCCGAAATTGACCGATGGATACTGTCGTTGCTCAACAGCTTAATCAAAGAGGTTGAAGAGGCCTATGAAGATTATGAGCCAACCCGTGCCGGACGAGCCATTCAAGATTTCGTGATTGAGCAGCTCAGCAACTGGTACGTAAGGCTGAACCGGAAACGTTTCTGGGGTGGTGAGTATAACACCGATAAAATAGCAGCATATCAAACTCTATACACTTGTCTTGAAACCGTATCCTTACTGACTGCGCCAATTTCACCTTTTTACATGGATCAACTTTTTACCGACTTAAACCATGTAACACGTCGCCATAGTACCCAAAGCGTTCATCTTGCCGATTTTCCAAAATGCAGTCAAGCTCTTATTGATAAAAACCTTGAGGAGAGAATGGAAATGGCTCAATCGGTATGTTCGCTTGTGCTCGGCCTTCGCCGCAAGGTTAACATCAAGGTGCGTCAACCTTTACAAAAAATAATGATTCCAATCCTTGATGAAAAGTTTCGAGAGCAGCTTGCTGCTGTTGAGAATCTCATACTTAGCGAGGTTAATGTTAAAGAGCTTGAGTATTTGACCAACTCATCGGGTATTCTGGTCAAAAGGATAAAGCCCAACTTTAAGACTCTTGGCCCCCGTTTCGGGAAAGCCATGAAGGCTATTTCGGAGGCAATGGTTAAAATGACCCAGGACGACATATCAACCTTTGAACGCACTGGCCAGTTTACCATTGCTACGCCAGAGGGAGATATCAACCTAACACTGAACGACGTAGAAATTCTTTCGGAAGATATACCCGGCTGGCTGGTTGCCAACGAGGGTCGCTATACGGTTGCCCTTGATATAACCATTACCGAGGAGCTCCTCATGGAGGGTATTGCCCGTGAACTAATCAACAGGGTTCAGAATATCCGAAAGGATTCGGGGTTTGAGGTAACCGATAAAATCCGTATCATAATCCAGAAACACGATAAGCTGAACAACGCCATTGAGGCTCACAAGAACTACATCTCCACCCAAACCCTTGCACGCGAAATTATTTTGGTTGATGGAGAACTAAATGGAAATTCTAACGTAATAGAGTTAGACGATGAACTAACAACCGCTATTGTTGTTGAAAAGATTGAATAGATGTGTTGGTTTATTACGATGATTTTTTTTTTATATCTTTAGCAAAATTTAAAAGCCATGGGAGAGAAGACCAGATATTCGGACGAAGAGTTAGCGGAATTTAAGGAATTGATCCTGCAGAAACTCGAAAAGGCACGCCGTGATTATGAAATTTTAAAAAGTGCCATTACCATGGATGAAAGTAACGATACGGAAGACACCTCGCCAACCTTCAAGGTGTTGGAGGAGGGAGCTTCAACCCTATCGAAAGAAGAGGCCGGACGGCTGGCCCAGCGCCAGCTCAAGTTTATCCAGCATCTGGAGGCTGCCCTTGTTCGTATCGAGAATAAAACCTATGGTATTTGCCGTGAAACAGGCAAGCTAATTTCCAAGGAACGACTTCGCGCTGTACCCCATGCAACCCTTAGCATTGAGGCTAAGAATGGCCAGCGATAGCTGTAAATGTTATTTTGATGTTACACAAAGTCCCCAGGTAGAATTGTCTGGCGGAGGTGGATTCGAGGTTTCAGATTCCAGATTCCAGATTTCAAATTTCGGATTCAAAATTCAGGGATCGGGGTTCAAGGTTTGAGGTTCAAGGTTCAAGGTTCAAGGTTCAAAGTTCAAGGTTAAAGATTCCAAATTCCAAATTCCAAATTAAAGATTCCTTTTTTCCGAACAACGAACAACAAACAACGAACAACGAACATCTTTCAACCACAACCATCAACCATCAACCATTTTCCCGAACAACGAACAACTATCATTCGGTTGCTTTTACTTTTTTATTAGTTTTACGCCATAAATGGTAACCTATGAATTTCAGCAAGAAACATCTGGTTTTTCTAATAATCATTCTAATACTTATCATCGACCAAACCCTTAAGATATGGGTAAAAACCAGCTTTGCCATTGGCGACGAAATTAGGGTATTAGGGAATTGGTTTATTCTCCATTTCACCGAAAATCCGGGCATGGCTTTCGGGTTAAAATTTTGGGGTATTTGGGGTAAAATTGGATTAAGTTTTTTCCGTATAGCGGCTATCGTTGCCATTGGCTGGTACCTTAATCATCTTATAAAACAACAGGTTAAAACCGGTATTGTTATTGGTCTTTCGCTTATTCTTGCTGGCGCAATTGGTAATATCATCGACAGCGCATTCTATGGCTACCTTTTCGATAGTGGTATGGTTTACAATAACCAGCTTAACCAGTGGGTGTCGTATTACGGCATATCAAAATTAAACTTCGAAGGCTATGCCGGTTTTTTACAGGGTTGCGTTGTTGATATGTTTTACTTCCCTATAATTGACACGATTTTACCCTCATGGATTCCTTTTGTAGGTGGTGAGCATTTCGTATTCTTCCGACCCGTATTCAACATTGCCGACTCATCCATCACCATTGGGGTAATTTATCTTCTTCTTTTTCACCGAAACGATCTGTTTGGTCCTCAACAAAACCATAAATCATAAAAGGCTATGAACCGCAAAGTTGTAATCATTATGGGCTCAAAGGCTGACCTTGACTGGGCCAACCAAATTGTTGCCGTGCTTAAAGGGTTTGGTATTGAAACCATTACCCGCATTGCTTCGGCCCATAAGGTGCCCCTAAAATGCTACGAAATAGTTAAGCATTACGAAAAGGAAAATGTAGTATTTATTACCATAGCTGGCATGAGCAATGCCCTAAGCGGCTTTACCGATGCTCAAACCCATTGCCCCGTTATTGCATGCCCTCCTTACAGCGATAAATTTGCCGGTGCCGATGTTTATTCCAGTTTACGTATGCCCTCGGGGGTTGCACCGCTCACCATACTAAGCCCCGAAAATGCAGCGCTTGCTGCTGCAAAAATAGTTGGGCTCTCAAATCCCGATGTTCAGAATAAGATAGACGAGTACCAGGAAAAGAAGCGTGCCGAAATTGATGAAGCCGACAGGAATATTCAGTAATTGATGTAAATGGCGATTGTTGGGGTTGATATTGAGCATGCAGCATCCATTATTGCTGGTGGCGGAGTGGTTGCATTTCCTACCGAAACGGTTTACGGATTAGGGGCTAACGCCCTTAACCCCAGTGCAGTAGCAAGAATATTTTCCCTTAAGGAACGTCCATCGTTCGACCCGCTGATAGTTCATGTTGCTTCGCTCGAAAGTATTAGAAAACTTACCCCAAGCACCGACCCCAGAATTTTTCAGCTTGCCGAACGTTTCTGGCCAGGGCCGTTAACCATTGTTGTTCCCAGAAGTGATGTAGTTCCTGGCATTGTTACCTCCGACCTCGATACCGTTGGTATCCGAATGCCTAACCACCCTATAGCTCTACAGCTAATAGCTGAATCGAGGTGTGTAATTGCTGCCCCAAGCGCCAATAAGTTTGGACGGGTTAGCCCAACCAGTGCTGAGCACGTGCTAAAGCAGCTCCCCGATGTTGACTATATTATTAACGGTGGTAAAACCTCCATTGGTATCGAATCGACCGTTGTAATGCTCGACGAGGAAGGTTTCATTATCCTGCGCCACGGAGCAATTACCAAAAGCCATCTGGAAAAGGTAATTAAACCATCGAGCGCGCAAAAACCACATGGGGGATTGGCATCACCTGGAATGCTAAAATCGCACTACAGCCCCAACAAACCACTATACATTAAGGGTGAAACCAGAATAAACTTTGAGCTGGGGAAAGCCGGGTATATTGCCTTTGGCAAAAAACCTGAAGAGGAATACAGGTATGTGGAGTTCCTCTCGGAAAATGGCGATTTAATTGAAGCGGCAGCCAACCTATTCGAAAAATTACATGCTTTTGAAGATTCCGATGTGGAGTACATTGTAATTGACCCCGTTCCTGAAATAGGAATAGGCATTGCCATCATGGATAGAATACGCAAGGCTGCATACCGATACCGGTAAAAAAGTTAAAAGTTAAAAGTTAAAGGATAAGGTTTAAAATTCAAAATTCAAAATTCAAAATTACGAATTACGAATTAAAGATNNTAGCACACTGATAACACGGATTAGGATGATTTTCACGGATTATACCCGTGATTATCCGTTACATCCGTGTCATCCGTGTTCTATTTCCGTTCTTAGCATCACAAAAAGAATTAACCAAGATTTCGGATTCCAAATTCAAGATTAAAAACCCCTGTTTCACTAACAACGAACAACGAACAACGAACAACTTTCAACCATCAACCATCAACTATTTTCCCTATCAACGAACAACTAACAACGAACAACCATCAACCATCAACCGTCAACCATCAACTATTTTACCGAACCACGAACAACTATAAGGCTCGCTAAGGTTTTGGATTCCTCTATATGTTAAATAAATTACCGTTTGTCAAAATAGTTGCTGTTGCATATTAAGTCTTTGCCATTAATCGGTGTATTTTTACTAAAAATGCTTTAACTTTAAACTATATTTACCTAATTTATCAACAAATAATGAGTAGGCGGGTATCCATTTTAATTGTTCTGGATGTATTTCTTATAGTTTTTTCGTTTTGGCTGGCGACTCTTTTAAAAGGTGTATCGTTTTGGGTGTACCTGGGTAACTATCAGAATGGGGTTTTGGTATTCACGGTAATATGGATTTTAACCTCGCTGCTTTACAATAAATACACATTTACCTCATACTCGTTAAGGTATTTAAGCAAAAACATCATTGCTTCCAATCTTTTAGTTTTGGCAATAGTATCGGTACTAATTTTCTTAACCCGGAACGATTACTATTCGCGCTTTATTGTTTTTAGTACCATTGCCCTTGTTTCGGTTGCCGAACTTTTTATATATAATTTATGGGGCATTCTGAAGAAAACACAGGTGATCCCCGACGATGTTTTAGGAAAAATGGAGCGTTCAATTCGTCGGGTTCAGCCTATCCCTTCAATTTCGCCAGAACCAATTGATCCTGCCCGTGTTAAAACGGTACAAAAGGCCATTTTGTCCGATTTCAACCGCGATGTTTATAGTTTTCTTGAACAGCATACGAATTTGTTCAGCGATACAACGCTAATTATTGCGACAACAACCAGCTTCAATATTCTAAATCAGCCCAATAATACCTTTAAAACAGTAGTTAACCTAAAACGGGTTAACGATATCAGGCGGATAAACAAGTTTTTTGAGGCCGTAAATGAGAAAATTCCTGTGGGAGGTGTCTTTGTTTGCATGGCCGAAACCCAGGAACAGCGGAAAAAGCGAATTTTAAGAAAGTTTCCCCCCTTTCTCAATTACTTGTACTATTCCTTCGATTTCATTATAAAGCGCGTTTTCCCGAAGTTTTCGTTTACCAAGGGCATATATTTTCTCCTAACCCGAGGTGAGAATAGGGTGATCAGTAGGGCAGAATTTTTAGGAAGACTTTACTCGTGCGGTTTTGATGTTATTAAGGAACATGAGATTGATAAATTGCACTACGTTGTTGCTCAAAAGATCAGAAGGCCCTACTTCGATATGGAACCCACCTATGGCCCGCTCATTAAGTTGCGGCGTATAGGTCGTGGAGGAAAGTTCATTAAGGTTTACAAGTTACGAACCATGCATCCATACTCGGAGTACTTGCAGGAATATATTTACCGTAAACATAACCTTCAGGAGGGAGGTAAGTTTAAGAACGATTTCAGGGTTTCGACACTTGGCCGTTTCATGCGTAAGTTATGGATTGATGAGCTTCCAATGCTTATCAACTTTTTTCGGGGAGAGCTTAAAATTGTGGGAATTCGACCTTTGAGCCAGCACTACTTTAACCTCTACACCAAGGAACTTCAGGAGAGAAGGGTAAAGTATAAACCCGGGCTAATACCTCCTTTCTATGTCGATAATCCCAAAACCCTTGATGAAATTATGACTTCGGAAATCAAATACCTCGATGCCTACGATAAGCATCCATTTCTAACCGACTTAAAATATTTTTTTGTATCCGTTTATAACATTGTGTTCAAACATTACAGGAGCAACTAAAAACCCCAACATATCCCGCTTTCAATTTGTAGCTGTTTGCCCAGCATGAATTCGGGCGTATAGCTATACGTACTATGGTTTACTATATCGTTTATACCGCCCGAAACAAAAAGGTATCCATCGTTTATTATCTGGTAACGGGCACCTACCTGCCAGGTGGTTTGTTCCCAGTCAACCTGTTCCATAAATGGTAAACCAAGCCTTTGGGTGGTTGTTTTGGTATAATCGGGGCCTTTGCGGCTTTTTGTAAAACTTCCGTAAAGCTGCAATCCCCTGGTTGCATGGTAGCTTATGGCAAAATGAATTTCATCGGCATTATCGGTAAGGTAGTGCCCCAAGTTGAATGTATTGCTCTCATAGGTGGTTGTTTCAATGATATGCTTATAGGCCAAGGGGTTAGTACGAGTGTATTCAGCTGTTATTGCAACATTGCTTAAGGGAAAATCCCAAAGCCTTAAGCCTGCTTTCAGGCTGTAAAAATTACTGTGCTTATCGGGGTCAAACATGTTTTTCATGGAAAGTTCATCAAGGAAAAGTGTAGCGTAAAGGTGTAGGTGATTTATGTTGAACGATGAAACATCAAAAAACATCTGTGAGTTTTGGCCAACCCGGTTGCTCATTCCGTTCAAATGGTGGTCAACTGATTTGTAAAAGAAAAAAGGGATAAGATATGCTGGTTGAACCTCAATATCGGAGTAAATTATTGAGTTCCCAACCGATAGGTTTAACCCTCTAAAAGGTTTAAGGGTGATAAGGTTTGCTGCAATATACTTGTTATGGTAAACGTTACGGGTTTCTTCTAAGCTGACATAGGTTCTCGCGGAATCAATTACCTGCGATACAAGCCAGCCATGAATGTAGTTCAGCTCAATCCACCAGGCTGGTTTTACGTTTAATTTGATCATGGCAAACGAAGGCGTACGGCCGCCAAGAATATTGACACCGTTATAACCCGATCCCCATTGAATGTGGTCTTTAACTACCCCTATGCTGCCCCAGCGCCACGAATAGGTTACACCACCCCGCATTTCACTGTATTCGCCACCATTGCCGTTAAATTTGTAGTTTCCTCCTTGCTCATGGGTAAGGTAAGCTGGCATGGCAAGCCTGTAGTTTTGGGCATAGTCCCTGAGGCTTGCATAAAAGCCAAACCTTTCAATATTACCATAAACCTCAGCCCCCACCCAGCGGTTATAGGCAAAGGCACTATCGTTTTTTATAGTATTTACGCCCAGCAATGGGTTTATGGTAATGCTATATACGGAATCGTATCTATGTAAAATATCGAATCGTTTCCTTTTACTTGCGTAGTTATCCTTATCGAAATCGGCAAGGTAAAAGGCCAACTCTTTTTTTTGGCGACTATTCAGCTTATCCTTATTATCGTTAGTTTGAACCAGTAATGCCTTTATTAAAGCTCTGCTGTATGGCTTTACGCTGGTATTGGCATCTACTATACCAAGTGTACAAAGCTCGTCGATAAACTCGTAAATGCCAGTATTTGATATATGGTGATATGTTTCCTGCGAATATATAAGTGATGACGAAATTACTATGGCTACCAATACTATTAACCTCTTCATATTAGAATGTCAATTTTTAGTAAAGTTACAATAATAAGAATATTACTACTCAAAAAATAGGTTCAAGGTTCAAGGTTTAAGGTTTAAGGTTAAAAGTTAAAAGATAATGATTCAAAATTCAAAACCATATTTTACCATCAACCGTGAACCGTTAACCGTCAACCATCAACCATCAACCATTTTTACGAACAACGAACAAAACAAGTTAAACGTTAAACGTTAAACGATAGCCATTTCGAGGTTCAAGGTTAAAGGATAATGGTTAAAAGTAAAAAAGCGTAATTCATAATTCGTAATTCATAATTCGTAATTCGTAATTCGTAATTTGAAATTCAAAAGATATCAACTATCAACAATCAACCATTAGCTACTTTTCCGAACAACGAACAACTAGCAACGAACAACCATCAA
>DFYV01000175.1:0-1644 GCA_002383425.1 Bacteroidales bacterium UBA4073
AAAAATGCCCATTTTTGATGCAAAAATTTATGTTTAAAATTTTTTTTCGAACATTATTACAGAAAATTTAATTTATGTCCGAAAAATATCTTTCTTGTTGAATTTTAAAAACAGGGTTTTCGGATGAGACTCAACCTTGAACCTTGAACCTGGAACCTTGAACCTGGAACAAAATCCCCTTTCTCCTTTTAACTTCCCCCGTAACTCTTCCCTATTCCCTTCACCTTAAACCCTATCTCCATTAACCTCTTGTGGTCAAGGATGTTCCGTCCATCAAAAATGAATGCAGGTTTCTTCATATTATCGTAAATGCGTTGCCAGTCGTAGGTTTTAAACTCGTCCCACTCGGTGATGATGGCAATGGCGTGAGCGTTCTTGCAGGCCTCGTAGGGATCGGTTACAACGGTCAGATGCTTGCGGTTGTCGTCGGGCGAACGGGTTCCGAGGTTATCCAAGTCGGCATACATTGCCTTAACTGGCACCTGTGGATCATAAACCCACACATTGGCCATGTCGTTTAGCAGGTGATCGGCCACGTAAATGGCAGCGCTCTCGCGGGTATCGTTGGTATCCTTTTTGAAAGCCCAGCCCAGCATGGCTATTTTTTTACCACTAACGGTATTGAAAAGGGTATGTATTATATCCTGGGCAAAGCGACGTTTCTGGTAATCGTTAAGGGCAATAACCTGCTCCCAGTAGCGTGCCACCTCGGGTAGCCCAAAATACTCGCAAAGGTAAACCAGGTTTAAAATATCCTTCTGGAAACACGAACCACCAAAGCCCACCGATGCTTTTAGGAACTTTGACCCGATACGGGAATCGGTACCAATGGCATAAGCCACCTCATCGACATCAGCCCCGGTAATCTCGCAAAGGGCTGATATACTGTTTATTGACGATATGCGCTGGGCAAGGAAGGCATTGGCGGTTAGCTTAGATAGCTCCGACGACCACAGGCGGGTTTGAATAATACGCTCACGTGGTACCCAGCTGGCATAAACCTGAGTGAGAGCCTCAATGGCAGCCAGACCTTCGGGGGTTTGGTCGCCACCAATAAGCACACGGTCGGGTTCAAGTAAATCGGCAATTGCTGTACCCTCGGCAAGGAACTCGGGGTTTGATAGCACCTGAAAGCGTGCTTTGCTACCCGTTTCGGAAAGAATGGTTTTAATGGCCTGAGCGGTGCGTACCGGAAGGGTCGATTTCTCAACCACAATCTTATCGGTAGTTGCCACCTCGGCTATCTGGCGGGCGCAAAGCTCCACGTATTTCAAATCGGCTGCACGTCCCTTACCCAAACCGTAGGTTTTAGTAGGTGTGTTTACGCTGATAAAAATCATGTCGGCTTCCCGGATTCCCTTTTCGATATCGGTATCGTAAAAAAGATTGCGGCCACGGGCTTGCTTAACAACGTCGAGCAGACCGGGCTCATATACGGGTAAACTGTCGGTATTCCAGGCAGCAATGCGTTCAGCATTGATATCAACAACATTTACCTTGATATTAGGATTTTTAAGTGCAATTACGGCCATTGTGGGACCACCCACGTATCCGGCACCAATGCAGCAGATGTTTTTTATCATAGATTCGGAGGTCAGAGTTAAAAGTTAAAGGTTCGGGATTCAAAATTACGAATTACGAATT
>DFYV01000175.1:1664-3315 GCA_002383425.1 Bacteroidales bacterium UBA4073
ATTACGAATTAAAGATTCCTTTTTCCGAACAACAAACAACACATCATCACATCAACACATTATCACTACATAGAATTTTCATAAGAATTAAACACTTAGGCACTAAGGTCACTGAGGTTCACTAAGTGTTTCTTAGTGTTTCTTAGTGTTCTAAGTGTCTAAGTGGTTATTAAACTTTCATTTTGTTATTTTTTATCACTGAGTTACACGAGAGCGCAAAGTCGGTATCTAAAAGAACAAATATGTGATGATTAGCAGATTAGCTGATGTGATTATTAAAAGATAATTATTACATTATTTAATCAAAACATAAACACATCTACTGTCAACTGTCAACTGTCAACTGTCAACCGTCAACTGTCAACCGTCAACTATCAACATTCAACTATTCTTCCCGAACAACGAACAAAAAGAGTTAAACGTTAAAAGTTAAAAGTTAAAGGTTCGGGATTCAAAATTACAAATTACGGATTACGAATTAAAGATTCCTTTTTCCGAACAACGAACAACAAACAACGAACAACGAGCCACCATCAACCATCAACTATCAACTATCAACTATTTTTCCGAACAACGAACAACGAGCCACCATCAACTGTCAACTTAACTATCTCTGGTACAGGGTGATACCAACCCTGTTGATGTGTTCTTTTAATGCAGGTTCTGATATTCTGTCATAAATCAGAATATCGAACTTATAGGGGAGCATTAAATCGTGAAGTTCGAGATTTAACGTAATAATATCATCTAAATTCAAATCCTTTCCAGTAAGAGCAATATCAATATCAGATCCACCAGTGAATTTTCCATTTGCTCTGGAGCCAAATAGGATGACTTTTTCAATTTTGTTTTTTGTGGCAAAAACTTTTATGAGACTATCTAAATCTGAACGGTTAATGCCTATCTGAGTATCGAGGTTTGATGTTTTCAAGCTACAACTCCTTCGCTAAACGTATTTTCAGATCTTTTAAAAGGATGATAAAAACAGATTTTATACCACCAATGATCTCTTTCGCAGTTTCCTCATCATAGGTATGACTTGAAAGATTTCGCGCTGTTAGCATCCTAAGCCAACCCGTTCCATCGCTTATGTAGCCATCCTGAAAACTTTGTTCAATAACCGGTCGTGGGCCAACTATTCCAACATACCCTTTTTCTTTCAAAAAATCCTGAAGGGTTTTCCAGGCAAGTTCAAAGGTATATTCAAAGGCTTTAATAAGTCCTTGCTCCTCCATCTCGTTCAGCTCGTCATTCTGAACAAAACGCTCGAGTTGGCTTAAAGCCTTTTGGTAATTAGAGTATCGTTGTTGCCATCGAATATCCATGAGAGAAGGATTCAAGGTTCAAAATTACGAATTACGAATTACGAATTACGAATTACGAATTACGAATTACGAATTACGAATTAAAGATTCCTTTTTCCGAACAATGAACAACGAACAACGAGCCACCATCAACCATCAACTATCAACTATTTTTCACGAACAACGAACAAAAAGAGTTAAACGTTAAAAGTTAAAGGTTCGGGATTCAAAATTACGAATTACGAATTACGAATTACGAATTACGAATTACGAATTACAAATTACGAATTACGAATTACGAATTACGAATTACGAATTACGGATTACAAATTACGAATTACGGATTA
>DFYV01000175.1:3332-8628 GCA_002383425.1 Bacteroidales bacterium UBA4073
ATCAACCATCAACCATCAACTAATCCTACAGCTTCGCCCTGTCAGTCACACTAAGTATGACCTAGCAGGGATTAGCAGTGCGAAAATAATACAATTTGTGTAATTAACTTTAAACCTTTACGATCAATTATTAACAAAGCCCCATATAGGGGCTTAAGGTATTGAACTACAATATGAAAAAAAAATTACAGGCTCCAGTAAGTTAACCCCTTAATTTTGCCCCTGTATATGCCTTTCACGTCAACAAAGATGCAACCGGGATTGGCAAGGTTACTAAACCATTTTTCGTCGATATTCAGGTATTGCTGATGGCTTACTGCCATGATAATGGCATCGTATTTACCGGCAGGACCGGCAGAGAGTTCAAAACCATACTCCTCTTTTACCTCATGGCTATCGGCAAAGGCATCAATAACATCGATTTTATTAACTCCAAACGATTTTAGCTCGTTGTATATATCAACCACTTTTGAGTTACGGATATCGCTTACATTTTCCTTAAAGGTAACCCCCATGATAAGCACCCGCGACTCCTTGGGGTTTTTGTCGGCAGCAATAATTTTCTTTACGGTTTGCTTGGCCACATAGCCACCCATGGAATCGTTGATGAAACGTCCGGCAGTAATGATTTGGGGGTGATACCCAAGTTCCTTTGCCTTGTAAACCAGGTAGTACGGATCGACACCAATGCAGTGGCCACCAACCAGACCGGGGTAGAATCTCAGGAAATTCCACTTGGTGCCGGCAGCTTCAAGAACCTCGTAGGTGTTAATTCCCATGCGGCTGAAAATTATGGAAAGCTCATTCATGAAGGCAATGTTGATATCGCGCTGGGTATTCTCAATGATCTTGGCAGCCTCTGCAACCTTGATGGAACTTGCCCGGTGAATACCGGCTTTGATTATAAGCTCATAGGTTTTGGCAATCTCCTCGGCCGATTCGGCATCGCAACCCGATGTAATCTTTTTGATACTAGTGAGCGTATGCTCCTTATCGCCCGGGTTGATACGTTCGGGCGAAAAACCTACCTTAAAATCCTGGATATATTTTAATCCCGAAACCTCTTCGAGAAGTGGAACGCAATCCTCCTCGGTGCAACCGGGGTAAACGGTTGACTCGTAAACCACATAATCGCCTTTTTTGAGAACCTGCCCCACGGTTCGGGTGGCAGCAAGCAAGGGTTTTAAATCGGGCAGATTATGCTCATCGATAGGGGTTGGCACGGCAACAACATAGAACTTAGCCTTGCGAATATCATCGATGTTGGCCGAATACTCGATATCGCAACCAGCAAAGGCTTCGGGTTCCAGCTCGTGGCTGGGATCAATCCCCTTTTTCATCAGCTCAACCCTATCGGGTTTAATATCGAATCCAATAACCGATAGCTTACGGGCAAATTCAAGAGCTATGGGTAACCCCACATAGCCGAGACCAATAACGGCAAGTTTTTCTTTCTTAGATACAAGTTCGTTGTACATAGCTATAAATTTATTTATGAGTTCAGTCTAAAAAGTTTATAAAGTTCGTAAAGTTCATAAAGTTCATAAAGTTCATAAAGTTGAAAGTTCGTAAAGTTTGTAAAGTTCGAAAAGTTCGTAAAGTTCATAAAGTTCGTAAAGTTCATAAAGTTCATAAAGTTGAAAGTTCACCCTGTGAAATAATTTTGCGTGGCAAAATTACCCTGTTAAATAAAATCTCTGATTTTCTTTTGCAAAAGCAAAATATTTAATAGGGTATTTCACAGGGTGAATAAAGTTAAAACATTGAAAATAAGGTTTATATATTTATTGCACAACGTTTTTTAAAATACTGATAATTAAAAACATAGCTTGTTTTGCTAAAATAAAACATGCTTTTTATACCGGACTCATTCTTATTTCTCCTATTTCGTTCTGTCGTGCTATCTTGCTTTCGTGCCTTCGTGCTTTCGTCCCTTCGTTCTTTCGTGCTATCGTCCCTTCGTGCCATCGTGCCTTCGTGCTATCGTCCCTTCGTGCTATCGTGCCTTCGTGCTATCGTCCCTTCGTGCCTTCGTGCCTTCGTGCTATCGTCCCTTCGTGCTTTCGTCCCTTCGTGCTTTCGTCCCTTCGTGCCTTCGTGCCTTCGTGCTATCGTGCCTTCGTGCTATCGTCCCTTCGTGCTTTCGTCCCTTCGTGCCTTCGTGCTATCGTGCTATCGTGCCCTCGTACTTTTTAGAGCATACTCATACTCATGATTCAAATTAAATGTTTACAGTAAGGGTGATAATCGCCAGTTAACCCAATGGGTGTCATATTACGGATGGTGTAAACTGTTTCGATGGAAATTCGGGCATCCTCAATCCCAAAGCTATTACCGGCAAGTATTTCGCGGTAGCTGGCAGTGTGCAAATCGGTAAAACCCTCGCTGAACTCCAGCTCCTCATCGCCTATACGGATTGAACGGTAGGTGCGCTGCCCCTTGAGTTTAATATCGTCAGGTATATCATTATAGTCAACGCTTAAATACCAACGAACGCGAGCTTTTTCAAGCTCTAAAAAACCGGCAGCCTTATCGGGGCGCGAAATATGTACCACGTTCGATTTAACATTGCCAAAAATCCAGGTGAGCATATCGAAAAAGTGAACGCCGATATTGGTAGCTACCCCACCCGACTTCTGGGCATCGCCCTTCCACGAAATAAAGTACCAGCGACCGCGGCTGGTAATATAGGTAAGGTCGATATCAAAAACTTTATCCTTAGGAGCATTGTCAATTTGCCTTTTCAGCTCAATGATAGCAGGATGCAGCCTGAGCTGAAGAATTGTACTGATACGCTGCCCTGTTTCCTTTTCAATCTCAGCAAGTGCTTCGATATTCCATGGGTTTAAAACGATAGGTTTTTCGCAGATAGCATTAGCTCCCTGACGGAGAGCAAAACGGATGTGGGAATCGTGCAGGTAGTTTGGCGTGCAAATACTAACGTAATCAACCTTTACGCCCTGCCGCTTAAGCTTATCGATATGCCTGTCGAACCTTTCGTATTCCACAAAAAAATCGGCATTTGGGAAAAAACTGTCCATAATACCAACACAATCGTGCTTGTCGAGTGCAGCCAGCAGATTATTGCTGGTTTCCTTAATCGCTTTAAGGTGGCGGGGCGCAATATAACCGGCAGCGCCAATAAGTGCAAAATTCTTCATTATTTATTCTATTCGAAAAACCTGATTATTCTCGAGCCTATATTTTTGTTTACTTTCGGGGCAAATAGCAATGCCATCGCCATTAAACTCTAAACGATGGCCATACTCGCTCATCCAGCCAATTTGGCGGGCAGGATTACCAACCACCAGCGCATAGGGTTTTACATCCTTAGTAACCACAGCACCTGCACCCACAAACGAGAATTCCCCAAGCGTAACACCACAAACAATGGTAGCATTAGCTCCAATGGTAGCACTGCGTTTAACCAAGGTGGTCATATACTCGCTCTTACGGGCAATGGCGCTACGGGGGTTAATTACATTGGTAAAAACCATGGAAGGGCCAAGGAACACATCATCCTCACAAATTACTCCGGTGTAAATCGATACGTTATTCTGAACCTTTACGTTCCGACCTAATTTAACCCCTGGCGAAACCACCACGTTTTGCCCGATATTGCAGCTTTCGCCAATTTCGCAACCGGTCATAATATGGCTGAAATGCCAGATTTTTGTTCCTGCACCAATTACACAACCCTGGTCGATTACTGCAGTTTCATGGGCAAAATAGGTATTCTCCATAAATTGAATTTTCTGAATTCCTGATAGTAATAAATGGCGCAATTTTACATAAAAATTAGTTCATACAAAAGCAAAATTTTCAAAAGAATCTACCAATGAGTTACACGGAGTTACACAGAGGTAACACAAAGTTTCACAGAGTAACACATTGTGTAACTCTGTGTGTACATAGTGTAACTCTGTGAAACAATTCAAGTATTAGCATTCAATCCAGTATAGTATCACGACTTGACCCAATATTATCTGGAGAGTTATGCAGGGGTTCACTGCGTTTAAATTTTTATTATTCTAAAGAAAGTTACGTCAAATTATCATACAATGAAAATTTTGTTAAATATTGATTCTCAAGCATGGGACAGGAACTTTGAAATTACTTCTAATTTACTCTTTTAGTAAATCCAGAAAATTATCAGTAATATATTTTATGGTATCGTCGGTTAGTTCGGTGTGCATGGGCAACGAAATTACCGAAGAAGAGAGATAATCGGAAACCTGAAACGATCGGCCAAAGTTAAACCCCCGATAAGGTTCAAAAGCCTTTTGTTTATGTAAGGGTATGGGGTAGTAAACCATAGTGGGTATGCCCAGGTCTGCCAAATCTTTTTGCAGCTTATCGCGATTGGTATTGGTAAGTTTCAGGGTGTACTGATGAAAGATATGGTTGCTCCATTTTGCTCGTGCCGGTATTATAACCTTACCACAAGGTCGTAGCATTTCATCGTATTTGTTTGCTGCATTTAAACGGGCTTTATTGTATTCATTGAGGTATTTCAGCTTTACCCGGAGTATGGCAGCCTGTATGGTATCGAGGCGGGAGTTTACCCCTATCCTGTCGTGATGGTAACGGACTTTCATTCCGTGATTGGCAATTGAGCGAATTTCGTCAGCTAAAGTGTCGTCGTTGGTAAATATTGCTCCGCCATCGCCATAGCAGCCAAGATTCTTGGAGGGGAAAAATGATGTTGTGCCAATAGTACCAATTGTTCCGGCTTTGGAAACCCGACCATCGGAATGGTAGTAATCGGCACCAAGCGCCTGGGCTGCGTCTTCAATCACGTAAAGGTTATGCCGTTGAGCAATTCGCATTACCTCATCCATATTGGCGCACTGCCCAAACAGGTGAACCGGGATAATTGCCTTGGTTTTGGGTGTAATGGCTTCCTCTAACCTTTTAATATCAATGGTAAAGGTTGATGGGTCAACATCAACCAGAATTGGAGTTAACCCCAGAAGGGCAACCACCTCAACCGTGGCAATAAAGGTAAAATCGGGGGTAATGACCTCATCACCGGGTTTTAAACCAAGAGCCATTAGCGCAATTTGAAGGGCATCGGTTCCATTGGCACAGCCTATTACGTGTTTTACCCCCAGGTATTTAGCCAGCTCATCCTGAAATAAGCCAACCTCTTTCCCTTTAATAAATGCTGTGCTGTCGATAACGTCCTGTATGGCAGCATCAATCTCATCTTTTATTTTAAGGTACTGACCCTTAAGGTCGCACATCTGGATGTTCATGGTTCAAGATTCAAGATTCAAAATTCAAAATTCAAAAT
>DFYV01000174.1 GCA_002383425.1 Bacteroidales bacterium UBA4073
CTTGGCGCAACAGGGTTCAAAATTACGAATTACGAATTACGAATTACAGATTCCTTTTTCCGAACAACGGACAACGAACAACGAACAACGAATTGCCATCAACCATCAACCATCAACCATCAACTTTTTTCCCGAACAACAAACAACGAACAACCATCATCCATCAACCATCAACTATTCATGTAGTTTGCTGGTATAATCGAATGTGTCTATCTTTAACAAAAATTTCAACATGAACCATTCGTTGCGTAAACGGGTATTGGTTATAACGTATTACTGGCCACAAGCCGGGGGTGTGGCGGTTCAGCGTTGGCTGAAGTTTGTGAAGTACCTTCGCGATTTTGGATGGGAGCCTGTGGTTTATACCCCTGAGAATCCGGAAATATTCTACGACGACCACTCGCTTGTAAAGGACATCCCCGATGGTGTTGAGGTTATCAAAAGGCAAATCTGGGAACCCTACAGCATTTACAAATGGATCACCGGGCGTAAGGGGACAAAGTTGGGTTTAGGTTTTGCCAACGAAACTGGCAAAAAAGGTCGTTTTAATGGGATAATGGTTTGGTTACGCGGTAACCTTTTTATACCTGATGCCCGAATATTTTGGGTTAATCCATCGGTAAGGTTTTTGAGCCGATACCTGCACCAACATCCTGTTGATGCCATTGTTACCAACGGTCCTCCGCACTCCATGCATCTCATAGGGTTAAAGCTAAAACGGAAATTCAACCTGCCCTGGCTTGCCGATTTCAGGGACCCGTGGACGAATATCGATTTCTACAACGAGTTGAAGCTAACAAGGCTCGCTGACAGGTATCACCATCAACTTGAGAAGAAGGTTGTAAATACTGCCGATGCCGTTACGGTGGTGTCGTACCAAATGAAAAGCGAGTTCGATAGCCTGGGGGGACGAAACATTTATGTTTTAACCAATGGCTACGACACCGACGATATTCCTGCCTTGAGCCCTACTGCTACTGCCAATCACTTTAGCATTTGCTATATTGGAACAATGAATAGGGCAAGAAATCCTGTGGTTTTATGGCAAGCGTTAAATAGGCTTTGTTCCATTAACGATGATTTTGCCAGTAAGCTCAAAATCCGGTTGGCCGGTCAAATCGATTCATCGGTATTTGATGCAATTGAAGCGGAAAATCTGAAGAATAATTATGAGTTTTTAGGGTTGTTACCGCATGGCAAAGCCATGGAGTTGCTGGGCAGCTCACAGGTACTACTTCTGGTTGTAAACAACACCCCGAATGCTAAGGGAATTGTTACAGGTAAATTTTTTGAATACCTTGCCACAGGCAAACGCATCTTAGCCATAGGACCAGCTGATGGCGATTTAGCCCAAATAATCAGCGAAACAGATTCGGGCGATGTGATTGATTACTCCGATGCAGATGGGGTTTTTCAGGTACTTACCAATTACTTTGAGCTTTTCAATGAAGGCAACCTTAATCCGGAAACGAAAGGGATTGAAAAGTATTCCCGGAAAGCGCTTACCGGTAGGCTGGCCGAAATACTAAATCAGATTACAAATGGGTAGCTATACTATACTTACAGTTCTTGGCGCTCGACCACAATTTGTAAAGGCTGCGGCGGTAAGCCGTCAACTTCAGCAGTTTAATATACCCGAAGTAATTGTGCACACGGGGCAGCACTTTGACGATAACATGTCCGATGTTTTTTTCAGGGAGATGAGCATACCAATGCCAGCATACAACCTGAATATCAATAGTCTTAGCCATGGAGCTATGACCGGGCGAATGCTGGAGCAGGTTGAGGATATCATCCTTAAGGAAAATCCTGCTGCCGTTATGGTTTACGGCGATACCAACTCAACCCTTGCAGGTGCTCTTGCTGCTGTTAAGCTGCATGTTAGGGTGGTTCATGTTGAGGCTGGGCTGCGTTCGTTTAATATGGCTATGCCCGAGGAGGTGAATCGCATTCTTACCGATCGCATATCAAACCTTTTATTCTGCCCAACCGATATGGCTGTTGCAAACCTTAAAACCGAAGGATTCGATGGCATCAGGGCACAGGTTGTAAAGAGTGGCGATGTGATGCAGGATGCTGCCTACTTCTACCTAAATAAGGCACAGGCTACTTCAAAAATAATAGAGACGCTTAAACTTCATGCCGATTATGTTTTGGCAACCATTCACCGTCAGGAAAATACTGATAATCCTGTCATCCTTAAGCGGATAGTTGATGGGCTGAATAGGATAAACCGCGATGTGAGAGTAGTGGTGCCTTTACATCCTCGTACCCGCAAAATTTTTGGAGTATCAGGTATCGGCCCTGAGTTTACAATTATCGATCCGGTAGGTTACTATGATATGCTTATGCTTATAAGCAATTGTAAATTGGTAATGACCGATAGTGGCGGTTTGCAAAAGGAAGCTTTCTTTTTCCGAAAACATTGCATTACCCTGCGCGAGCAAACCGAGTGGGTTGAACTGGTAGAGCATGGTTTTAATCGGTTGGCTGCTGCCAATGCCGATGTTATTTATAGCGCCTACTTAGAAATGGCTAACAAAAAATCGAATTTCAAGATCGATTTGTATGGCAATGGAAAGGCATCGGAACGAATAGCAGCGTACTTAAAAGCATGGATATAGAATGATATTGATATATTCAATGTCATTGATATTAGAGTCATTATCAATCTATGGGTGAACTAGTATGGCTTATTTTTGAGTTTTACACTGCTGTAGTTGTTTTTTACCTGGTCTATCGGTAGCATTTAGCCAATATGGATGAACCGGGAAACAAGCTTTGCAATTTCGGCATTGTTTCCGTAGAGCTTTTCGCTAAGTCCCTTATCGTTATATGCCTTGAGCTTAGTAATAATTGAATCGATCATCCCGTGCGGGAAAATTCCATCCTTTTCAAATTTTTCCCGTTTGGCTTCAAGAGCCTCGGCCGAATCCCAACACGATGCGGGGAGTTGTTCCAGGCTGGCCAGTCGATCCTTGAACTCAGGTTTAAAAATGTTGATATCTACGTAGAGTTTTTCAGCCAATTCAAGGGCATCGGGGCGGCGAAGGCCGTCGAGTGCAGTTACAATTAATCCGGCAACGGTAAGGTATGGATTTGCCGAACCATCGGCAACGCGATACTCAACCGTTTGCTTGCTCTCTTTTGGTATGGACTCGCTGCTATCGTTTGGGTTTGCATGATGAACCATTTGCTCAGCACCAATCCACCCCAAGGGTACACGAACAACTACCGAACGGTTACGTTCACCCCAGCAAATATTGGTGGGTGCTTCCTGATGCGGTACTAAGCGTAAGTACGATATGGGTATGGTATTCCCAAAGGCGGTAAGCGCATCGGCGGCATCAAGGATCCCGGCCACCATTTTCTTGGCGGTATTGCTGAGCTTGCCGTTTTCAACCATCTGGTTCTTACCATCTTTTTCTGCCATGATATGAAAGTGTAAACCGTTTCCTGCTTTACCAACCGTTATTTTAGGGGCAAAGCTCACTTCCACCCCGTATTGGTAACCAAGCATTCGAACAATCCATTTGGCAATAATTAGCTGTTCAACAGCCTCGTCGGCGGGCATGGGTAAAAATTCAATCTCGTGCTGCTCATACAGGCGATCGTCGGTGGTAAAGCAGCCAACCTCAGAGTGCCCATACTTAACCTTTCCGCCAGCACGGGCTATGTAGATAAGCGCTTCGCGCCTCAGGTTTTCCCACTTGGCAAATGGCTCCGATGCATGGTAACCCTTTTGGTCTAACCCCTGATAAAAGTCTTCACGCTCACTAATCACGTAGTACTCCAGCTCTGCAAGTGCTTTAAAGGTCATGCCGGTTTCCTTCCGGAAAAGCTCATGAGCTTTGCGAAGTACATTCTCTGGTGCACTTTCGAGGGGCTTTCCAGTGCTATCGTAAAATGAGCAAAGAATGTCAATGGTTGGTACGTCGGCAAAGGGATTTACAAAGGCAGTCCTGTAGCGGGGTATAACGTACAAGTCGCTGCTACCTGCTTCAATGAACGAGAATAAGCTGCTTCCATCAACTCTTTCGCCTGCCGAAAGAATTGAATCGAGGTGCTCCTTTGACGATAATACAAAGTTTAGAGTTTTGAGTTTTCCATCTTCGGCCATGTAGCGGAAATTTACCATTTCGATATCATTCCCTTCGCAAAAGCGGATAATGTCGTACTTGGTAAATTCCGATGCGGGTTTTTTCAGATAGCGAACCAGCTCATTGGGGTTCATCAGGATATCAGAATCGTTCATAGATCCCTACATTTTTAGTTTTGCCAAAGCTACAAAATCAATTGGTATTGCAAATCTTTGAATTTATGTTTATTAACATCATTTTATGGCATTTTTTATGTAGGTAGAATAAAATGTAAGTATCTACATAATTCTAAGAAAAATATTCTATTATTTCCCCTTTGAGTTGATTTTGTAAGGCGTTAGGCGTAATGTAAATTTTTGCTCTTTTACCGATTGTAATTGACTGAAAATCAGTGGTAGATTTGTGATAAGATTATACTTTTAGGTGTTTTCAGAGTTGCCTCAACTTTTAACTTTATTGTTCTTTACGAGAACCATCATTTATAGTGAAATTTGATTTTTTAGAGTGGACTCATGAATAAAAAACTTTGTAACTAATCAGTATCAACAAGCGTAACTACTCAGCGCAAAGACGCAATGGCGCAAAGGTTTTAAATTTAATTACACTTCTGTTAACAGCATGTTGATAGTTTCGATTCAACTAATAGCTGTTTTAAGGGCAATTCATATTTATAAGGGCAGCTTAAGCTTCACTATATCCAACAAGTGATTATTAAATTTTTTTATTTCTTTGCGTCTTGGCGTCTTTGCGGTAATAGGCGGTAAAATTTGTATGCAACTGAATGGTTACAAAACTTCTCTTATATAACTTCCAGCTATTTTTCTTGGGTCTATATTTACCCGATAATGAGGGACTAACTTCTAAATTTAGGTACTACCCTTATTTTAGTGGTTAAATATTTATGTTTAAATATAGTATAAATGTGGTTAAAATGTGGTTAAAAGTTACTTTTTCTAAATATTTTCAACTTCCTAAATACAACATATTAACTACATATAAACTATATTAAACTACATATGAACTATGTTAAATTACATATAAACAAATTGCAAGTTTTCATTAAATTCGTGGTAGAACCAATTTGATAGAAATATATGCCAAACCTAAGATTTCAATTCCCAATGCTACTTTAGTTCTTTTAGCCTTTCCTCAAGGGCTTTAATTTTAGCTTCGGCATCGCTTTGCTTCTTGCGTTCGAGTTCAACAACACTGGCAGGAGCGTTGTTAACAAAACGCTCGTTGCTTAGCTTTTGTAGTACGCTATTCAGAAAGCCACGGGTATAGTCAAGCTCGGCTAAAATTTTCTGACGCTCTTCATCCACATCTATTATGCCCTGAAGGGAAACGTAAACCTCATCAACTCCAACCATGAACGATGCAGCGCCCTCTATTTGTCCAT
Organism: Bacteroidales bacterium UBA4073; assembly: GCA_002383425.1. Classification (GTDB taxonomy): domain Bacteria; phylum Bacteroidota; class Bacteroidia; order Bacteroidales; family Tenuifilaceae; genus Tenuifilum. The sequence continues at coordinate 5,500 of DFYV01000174.1, forward strand.
CGGTGTAGCTGAGTTGTTCAAGGCCTGCCAACTTAACTATAATCGCTTCAAACCCTTTGTTTAATCTGGATGATGTCCGAATTGATGCTTTAAGCTGATCCTTTTGTGCTATGTTTTTTTCCTGTCGGATGTTTCGAATTCCTGCGACGATTTCCTTAACCCGTTCAAACGATTTAATTAGTTCCTCATCAACGCCAGTCGATTTGGGCATTTGACTTATCATGATGCTTTGTCCATCGGCTCGGTTACGGAGGTGTTGCCACAACTCCTCGGTGATAAAGGGCATAAACGGATGCAGCAGGGCGAGTATTTTCTCAAAAATATCGAGGGTTGCATTGTAGGTTTCCGCATCGATGGGTTTGCCGTAGGCAGGTTTTATTGCCTCAAGATACCACGATGAGAATTCATCCCAGAACAGCTTATACAGGTTCATTAGCGCCTCGGATATGCGGTACTTTTCAAAATCGTCGTCGCATTGTTCTATGGCTTTGCTAAGGGTGGTATTAAACCATTTCACGGCAGTTTTGGCCGATTCGGGCTGTTGAGCGTTGACATCAACCTGCCAGCCCTTTACCAATCGGAAGGCATTCCAGATTTTGTTGCAGAAGTTTCGCCCCTGTTCGGTTAAACTTTCGTCGAACAGCAGATCATTACCTGCCGGGGAGCACAGAAGCATTCCAACCCGAACCCCATCGGCGCCGTATTTGGCTATAAGGTGGAGTGGGTCGGGCGAGTTACCTAACTGCTTACTCATTTTACGATGCAGGTGGTCGCGAACAATACCGGTAAGGTAAACATTACGGAATGGCTTATCGCCCATGTACTCGTATCCGGCAATAACCATGCGAGCCACCCAGAAAAATAGGATTTCGGGGGCGGTTATTAGGTCGTGTGTGGGGTAGTAGTACTTAATGTCAGGATTTTCGGGATCGAGAATACCGTTGAAAACCGATATTGGCCAAAGCCATGAGCTAAACCATGTATCGAGTACATCCTCGTCCTGGTGAAGATCGGAAAGTTGCAGTTTCGGGTTACCTGTTTCCTTACGGGCTAAGTCAAACGCTTCGTGTTGGTTATGGGCAACCACGTACCCGCCTTGAGGTAAGTACCATGCTGGTATGCGATGGCCCCACCATAGCTGTCTCGATAAGCACCAATCCTTTACATTTTCCATCCAGTGGCGGTAGGTGTTCACAAACTTGGGCGGATGAAGCTTAATATCGCCATTCACAACGGCATCGAGAGCAGGCTTTGAGAGTTCCTTCATTTTTAGGAACCACTGGGTGGAAAGCTTAGGTTCAATTACCGCATCGGTTCGTTCGCTAAAGCCAACCTTGTTCACGTAATCCTCTACCTTTGCTAAATTCCCTGCCTTATCAAGGTCGGTAACAATTTGTTTTCGCACCTCAAAGCGGTCCATGCCCACGTAAAGCTGTGCCGACTGATTCAGCGTGCCATCATTGTTGAAAATGTCAATTACCTCAAGGTTGTACTTTTCGCCCAGCATGTAGTCGTTTATGTCGTGAGCGGGGGTAACCTTTAGGGCGCCAGTACCGAATTCCATGTCCACGTATTCGTCGAAAATCACCGGAACACTCCGGTTTATTAACGGCACCAGTAAACGTTTACCTTTAAGGTAAATGTAACGGGGGTCGTTAGGATTTACACAAACCGCCGTATCGCCCAGTATGGTTTCGGGACGAGTGGTGGCTATGGTTACATATCCATCTTCGCCATCAATCTTGTATTTCAGGTAATATAGCTTACCCTTCACCTCGCGGTAAACAACCTCCTCATCCGAAACGGCTGTTTTAGCTTGAGGATCCCAGTTTACCATCCTCACACCTCTATATATGTAGCCTTTACGGTATAAGTCGACAAACACATGGATAACGCTATCGGACAGGGTTTTATCCATGGTAAAACATGTACGATCCCAGTCGCATGAGGCACCCAGCTTTTTTAGCTGTTCCAGTATGATGCCTCCGTGCTTTTCCTTCCACTCCCATGCGTGGCTAAGGAATTCCTCGCGGCTGAGCTGCGATTTTTCGATCCCTTCGGCTTTAAGTTTAGTTACAACCTTAGCTTCGGTCGCAATTGAGGCATGGTCGGTTCCTGGAACCCAACATGCGTTTTTCCCTTTCATGCGAGCCCTTCGTATTAGCACATCCTGTATGGTGTTGTTGAGCATGTGTCCCATGTGAAGTACTCCCGTAACATTGGGTGGTGGAATTACTATGCAGTAGGGCTCACGCTCATCGGGGACAGAGCGGAAAAAACCTTTTTCCATCCAATACCTGTACCACTTATCCTCAACCTCAGCTGGGTTATACTTGGCCGAAAGTTCTTTTGTGCTGTCCATACATCGTGTTGTAAGCTAAAACGAACCGCAAAAATAGCAAATTTTCAACAATGACTTCACCATTGCGTAAGCTTTCTATGGTTTATATTGATGGCACGATTTATGTTGAGTTTTGAGTTGATAATCTTAAACCGTATGATACGAATAGTAACAGTAGCATTGGTGTTTCTTGTTACAACGGTAAGGGCTCAAGTAAATGCTGATGCCGTACCCGAATGGTACAATAAGCCACCAGTATCGGCCCGCAGGTTTTATGCAGCTGGGACAGCAGGTGCATCAACACTGGAACTTGCTGAGAAAAAGGCAGCTATGGATGCCGAAATTCAGCTTGCCAGGCAGGTTGGACAGGTAAAATACCATAGCACCAATGGTAAAAATACAACCACCGAGGTGGTTAAAGCCGAACTCCGCGATGTGCGGATTGAGCGTAAAAAGGTGATTTCAAATGGTAATACCCATACCGTTTATGTGCTGGTATCGATGAAAAAGAAGCGAAGTACCTGAACTGTTTATTGGTTCATAAAAGAAAGTGTAGGTTATATTTTTGATGCATGCGCTGTTCCTTAAATAGTTTGTATGGTTTAGGAAAAATACTTTAACCCAAGTTGAAGAATTCAAGAATTCCTGACTTAATAGTAAATTAAAATGTCGCATGATCTCATAAAAATTTGTTCATACACAAGATAAATTAACCGCAGAGAACCCCGCTATACGTTTCGCTACGGGGCAGGCGTTGAGCAGGTGCAGAGAATCACCGAGACGGCATTTGGGCAAAACCCTAATTAACCGTCATTGCGAGGGAGGAACGACCGAAGCAATCTATCGAATAATAAGATTGCTTCGCCTGCGGCTCGCAATGACGACAAAGAAAAATTACACAATAAGGTAGAAGTAACTAATCAGTAACCATTCAGTTGCATACAACTTATACCGCCTATAACCGCAAAGACGCTAAGACGCTGAGAAATAAAAAAATTTAATAATCACTTGTTGGATATAGTGATGCTTAAGCTGCCTTTATAAATATGAATTGCCCTTTAAACAGCCATTAGCTGATTCGGGACTATCAACATACTGTTAACAAAAGTGTAATTAAATTTAAAACCTTTGCGCCATTGCGTCTTTGCGGTGAGTATCTATGTTTGTTAATACTGATTAGTTACAGGTAGAAAAATCAGAAGAGTTGTTAATAAATACTATCACTGCCTAAATTTCGGCATAGCTCAGCGGTTAAATTTGGGTTTTTATTGTTTAGAAGAAAATTACGTCAATTTAACTTGCTATGAAAATTTTGTAAAATATTGAATATTAAGTATGTGTTAGGATTTCTGATATTTGGGGTTGTTTTGAAAAAGATTATAAAGAACGACCGCAACGGTGATATGGACGCACGACTGTGCGTCCATAACTATTATTCAACGCTCACTTCTTCCTCAATAAACTTCACCCCGTAATTTTCTAGTTCGTTCAGTATAGGGTTATACAGGTGTGGTTTATTGGGAACAATTACTCCAGTGTCCTTTATCTGACCGGTGAGCAACAACTTTGTGGCAATGGCAAGTGGGGTTCCAACAGTTATCGACATGGCGGTGTGAACGGTATCTTTGCCAATTATTACCATGGTCGATATTTTCCTATGCTTTTCCCCATTTAGCTCATAGTCAAAAATGTGTTGCATTACAATCATATCCTTGTCGTTGGGTCCAAGGGCTAATTTTGGCTCAAGAATATGCTGTAGTAGTTGGGCAGGACTTGCATTGGCAAGCCCAATGGGTTCGTTTTCAAACATGCCGAGCCATTTTAGCTTGTTAAACACCACCTCGTCTTGCGTTTCGGGAATTAATCTTTTGAGTTTTTCCTCAATGGTTTCGGTGGGGTGATAGGGTAAGAAGCTATTTAAAAATTCTCGTTTGGTTAGCTTTTCGCTGTTTGCCATTTTGTAGGTATCGTCGGTCATGCCAAGTTGTACAAACACGTCCCATGCCTTGCAGTAACCAGCACGGCGTAAAGTTCCGCGAATAATAGTTTGAATATCCTCAATGCCGTAAATCTCCTTGTACTTCAGGGAGTCGCGGTTTGGATACATCTCGAATTTACCCAAATCAAGAATATCGAACTCCCTAACATTCTTGAAAATTCTATGATACGGGGTGTACTTGTACTGTCCGTTTTCGAGGTATTGCGCAACTCCTTGCCCGGCAAGTACAACATTGCGTGGGTTCCATGTAAACTTGTAGTTCCATGGATTGTTGTCGCTTTCGGGAGCAATAAGTCCTCCTGTATTGCTGATGAATCCGTTTATTTTACCCCCTTTAGCCCTTATGCTGTCAATTACGCGCATGGCCGACATGTGGTCGATTCCGGGGTCAACCCCAACTTCGTTAAGCAGGGCGATGCCCTTTTGCTGGGCCTCCACGTGCAACGATTTCATGGTATCCGACACGTACGACGCGGTAAGCATGTGCTTGCCCTGCTTTACGCATTCCTGTGCAACTATAGGATGCATGTATGCTGGTAACATCGATATTACTACTGTTGCCCATGCCACCTCTTCCTGTAGCTGCTTGCTATTGTTGATGTCGAACTGAATGGCTTGCCCATTGGGATGGTTATTTACTTTCTGACGTGCGCTTTCTAACGTTCGGCAGCCTACCCTTACTGTCCAGCCTAATACCTTTGAGTGGTCAAGCAGGTATTTTATTAAATCCGACGACGATAAGCCTGCTCCTAATACAAGAATTTTACTCATATCTTTCTTTACTTTATGGTTTATTGTTTAGGTTTTAATTTTGCGCCAAACTATAATTTTTTGGATTGATAAACTATGATTTTGTAAACTTTTTTATGGTTTTCTGCTTACATTTGATTTTTTAATGGCTTGCAGCATGATTTTGCTTTTCGTAGGGTTTTGGGAGTTGGTTGTAATAGCGGTGGTGGCTATCATGCTATTAGATACATCCAGTTTGCTCAAAACTGCCCGATTCCTGGGACATTTATATCAAAGAGTACAAAAATCCATTTCAGATATCCGAAGCCACATAACCCTTTCCGATATGGATAGCCATGAATCCGATACCGAAAGTAATGGTTCAGGTAAACCGCCAGCAGGGTAAAGTTTGGTTGGTAAGGGTTATTAACTTGTTTTACGGGTTGCAGTTTTGCCGAAATGGTTACCTTTGTTGAACTTTATTTTTTATGTAGATAGATGATTAAGGCAGAGAGCATAGTGAAATCGTATGGGGCGCTTACCGTACTAAAGGGCATTACCGTTACGATTCCCGAGCAAAAGATAGTAGCCATTGTTGGACCAAGCGGTGCCGGAAAAACCACCCTTTTGCAGATTATGGGTACACTTAGTAAGCCCGATAAAGGCAAGGTGTTTTATAACGGTATCGATGTTACCACCATGAACGATACCCAGCTGGCACGTTTTCGTAACAAACATATTGGTTTTGTTTTTCAGTTCCACCATCTTTTGCCCGAGTTTACTGCTCTTGAGAATGTTTGCATGCCTGCGCTTATTGCCGGCAAAAGTATGACCGAGGCTTCAAAGCGTGCAGGTGAACTTTTGGAGTTTCTTGGACTTTCAAACAGGGTAAACCATAAACCATCGGAACTATCGGGTGGCGAACAGCAGCGCGTGGCGGTGGCACGTGCGCTTGTCAATAATCCTGTTGTGGTGCTGGCCGATGAACCGTCGGGCAATCTCGATTCCCATAACAAGGAAGAATTGCATAAGCTTTTCTTTCGCCTGCGCGATGCCTTTGGGCAAACCTTTGTGGTGGTTACCCACGATAAGGATTTAGCCCGCATGGCCGACTTGCAGGTTTCTTTGAACGATGGCCAAATTGTGTAGCCATGCTGCTCCCAACATCGTTCAGTGAACTTGCCGATTTACTCAACGACAGGTATAAACGTTATGCCTGTCCTGAATTTATACAGGACGATCCAATTCATATCCCGCACCAATTCAAAAGTAATCAGGACATTGAGATTAGCGCCCTATTCTCTGCAGTATTTGCATGGGGTAGCCGAAAGTCGATAGTTATCAGCGCTCGCAGGTTAATGGACATCATGGGTCAAAAACCCTATGAGTTTGTGGTCAACTTTTCAAAATCCGATGAGAAAAGGTTACAAGGCTTTGTCCATCGAACCTTCAGCTCAACCGATGCGGTTGAATTCATTTATGCACTTAGGCATATTTACACTCTGCTGGGCGGATTGCAAAATGTTTTTACAGCTGGTTACCAAAAACAGCATTCGGTAATGGGAGCCATTCAGGCTTTTCGTGATGTGTTTACTGATTGCAAGGTCCCTGTACGTACCCTTCGTCACGTTCCCAGTGTTGACAGGGGTGCAGCTGCCAAGCGAATAAATATGTTTTTAAGATGGATGGTTCGCCCTGCCACTGAAGGAGTTGATTTTGGTCTTTGGGATACAATACCAACAGCCTCGCTCTTAATTCCGCTCGACCTACACACGGGTCGGGTGGCTCGCAGGTTGGGTTTGCTAAAGCGTAAGCAGGATGACTTTAAGGCCGTAGTTGAGCTTACTGAGGTATTGAAGCAGTTCGACCCAGCTGACCCTGTTAAGTACGACTATGCTCTTTTTGGTATGGGCTTGCACGAAAAGTTTTAATTCGTAATGCCGTGGGGAATAGCTACTTTAAGTTCAAGCAGTTTACGGTTTATCAATCAAACGCAGCCATGCGGGTTAACACCGATGGTGTACTGCTGGGGGCGTGGGCCGATGTTTCGGATGCTGATCGCATTCTTGATGTAGGCACTGGCACCGGAGTAATTGCACTTATGCTTGCCCAACGCTCCACCTGTGCCCATATCGATGCTGTTGAAATTGATGCCCTGTCAGCTGCCGATGCCCGCAGTAACGTGGCCTTATCGCCATGGGCAAATCGTATCGATGTTATAAATTGTTCCTTTCAGGATTTTGCCCATTCGGTAAAGCAGTCGTATAACCTTATCGTTTCAAATCCTCCATACTTTAACCAATCGCTTAAATCGCCGCACACAAGCCGAAACCTGTCGCGACATTCCGATGCCCTACCATATACCCATTTGATTGATGGAGTGCTAAAGCTGCTTGCCCCCTCCGGCCGATTCTGCGGAGTTTTTCCCTATACCGAAGGGAATGTATTCATTGCCCAGGCTGGTGTACATGGGCTTTACTGCACCAAAAAAGTTAACGTGCTATCCCACCCAGGCAAAAGGGTTTTAAGGGTGATGATTCAACTCGAAACCGCCAAAAAATCCGTGGCTGAAACTAACCTTACTATTCATAATGCACAAGGGGCATACTCTGACGACTATATGCAGCTTACCCGCGATTTTTACCTTGCATTTTAGCTATCACTGGATAGATAGGTTCAGGGTTCAAGGCTTGCCCTGAGTGAAATCGAAGGATTCAAAATTCCAGAATCAAAATCCGAAACTCTTCTTTTACTATCAACAATCAACCACTTGCCCTGAGTGAAATCGAAGGGTCAACCATCAACTATTTCCCCGAGCAACGAGCAACGAGCAATGAGCAACCATCAGCACATCATGACGTAGCTACCCACCCCCGCTCAAATCCAAACGCGCAAAACTACGACGAGCGAAGGGGAGTTGGATTTATAAAATATAAAAGAAACCTGCCATGCAGGATTCTTTGGCGTAAGCAGCATGGTATTTATTTGGTGAGAATCATCCGTTTTGTGTCAACCTCCTTACCATCGACTATAAGCGAGTAGAGGTATATGCCTGCCTGAAGGTCCGATCCGTTAATGGTTATCGTGCCATAGCCCTTTTCGGGAATGGGGTAACTTTTAATCTGCATGCCGCTCATGTTGTAGATGCAAAGCATTGCATGATTAGAGGCTTCTGGGATGAAGAATCGTATTTCTGTTTTCTGGTTAAATGGATTGGGGATGTTCTGCTCTAGGATGGCTGAATTGCTGTTGGTTTCCTCGGTACCGCTTTTGGAATTGGTAGAACCCTTTGATGTTGAACTCTCCGATTTTAGCTTTTTTATCTCCTTCTGTAGGCTTTCTATTAGGGTTTCCTGTTCCTGCATGGCCTTGATGAGCACGGGGATTATCATATCGTAGTCAATCGCCTTAACATTGCCCACCCTGTTGAACGATACCGCTTCGGGGATAACCGCTTCAACCTCTTGGGCAATTAACCCTATATTCTGTCTCCCGCTATTCAGCGTATCTGGTTCATCCTTGTACTTAAAGCTTACAGGGCGAAGTCCCAGCACCTTATTCAGTGCTCCACCAGGTAGAGATCTAATATTCCTTTTTAAGGTTGAATCGGAGGTGGTTTTAAATGACGATGCGTACACCCTATTGTGATTAGTAGTGCTATACCAGAAATTAATTTCATCGGTGCTTGCCCCAATTACGCTGCCATTTGCAGTTGTGCTCGGATCAATCATTATTATTTGCCCGTAATAGCTGGTGACATTCAGGGGATAACCAGCTGCCGGAACTCCATTAATACCCACATAGCCATTCAGCCTGGTTGATCCTGTTACATCCAGGTTGTATAATGGCGAGGGTTGGTTTATTCCAACATTGCCATTGTTTACTACTTTTATCTGTGCGTATGTGCTGGTTGAAAGAATTATTGCACAAAAAAGAAAGGTTGATTTTAATATTGTTTTCATATCAGTTAGATGTTTAAGTTGTTTTTACCTTATTTCTAAAGTTGAGCCAAGTTCAACTTCAAATGTGCTATTTATACTTGTTTCGTTCTGTGCATCTAATATGAGGCTAGAGTTATTTATTACTCTAACATTTTGAACATTAATATTGCAACCATTTACTGTCGTATTAGTCGTTACCGTTTGATTTACAAAATTTGTGGTAGAGCATAAAGCAACTTGTACTGATCTAAAAGCATTTACCCTACCAAAACCAGTTTGATCGCATCTACCATCGGTATATGTATAACCTCCTATCTTATCTGCTGAACCTGTTAGAATATTGAAAACTTCATAGGGTGTTAAGTTGGGGTTTACTGATAATAATAATGCAGCAACAGCGGCAACAACGGGGCAAGAATGAGAAGTACCTCCAAAACGACCCGTATATGAAAGATTATTTGTTCCTGTATTAGGCAATGTTTCTCCTGTTGCAGGCGGATGAATTCCTGTTGATGGCCATGGATTATATCCAGCATTTCCTGGAATATCTAAAGTCCACATTTCAAAAGTTTCGCCACTAATACCACCACATCCAGGGAAATAAACCTCTGGGGGATATGCTCTGTGAGAGGGAGCAACTATATCTATAAGTGAGCTTATTGGACTATAATCGGCTTGCTTGTCATATCTATCCGAAGCACCAACTGTCAGAAGACCATTTACATTTGCATTTGCAGGGAATGTAACATAACCATTGTAATTGCAAGAATTATGACGAGCTGTATTACCAGCAGCAAAAACAACTACCACATTATTGTTTATTGCGTATTGAATAGCAGCTACAATTGCAGGTATAAAGTTATTAATAGGTGTATCATAACCCCAACTATTAGAAATGATGTTTGCTTCATTATCCACAGCAAACACAATGCCGTCTGCCATTTCATCAGAATTTGTATTATTATCCCATCTTAAAGGCATAATTCTGCAATTTGGTGCAATTCCTGCAATTCCTTCATTATTATTCATAGTAGCCCCGATAACACCAGCACAGGCATTTCCATGATTATAGTCTCCTATTGGTGATGGATTATTTGAATCACCTGAACCAAAATTACTACCATTTAGCCTTACTTGTCTTGTATTAGGTAAATCGGGATGGTCTGAAGTAACACCTTCGTCAGAAACTGCAACTATAATATTGTTATTACCCGTTGTAATATCCCATGCTTCAGGTGCATCAATATCAGCATCAGAAATTCCGCTATGCCCATTAAATGTTTGACCTGTGTTGTGACAAGTGATTTGAAACTTAAAATACGGGTCATTTGGAAGTTCACTAAACAATTCGGCTCTACAAATAATATTTGGATATGCAAAAACAAAATTTCCAGATTCATACAACCAATTTGCAACTTCAATAATATCTTCATATTTAGATATTAGAACAGATTCATAAATCTTTGTGGTTTTGGACTTCTTTAGATTATATTTTTTAAGTATTTCTTCCCGAACAGATTCTTTTATTTCGTCTTTAAATTTTATAATTATATCGTCTGCAAAGCCAAACTCTAAATTATCTTTTGTTTTATAAACTCTTCTGACGGATATTATGTCACTATCAAACAGTAATTTGTTAATTTTCTCTTCTATTTTTTACATCCTTTATCTTAACTTTACAAATATCCGTATTTAACCAATAAATTTCTACTTGGCCAAATAGTTGTTTTGTAAACTTTTCAAAGTTGGATTTTTGCAATGTTGGTTTTTTCTTAACAAGTAATTTATCGGGCAATTGAATAATTTGAACTTTCTCATCGAAAGCGTAATAAAAAAGTTTTTTGGTTTTATCTTCATCTGAATTAAAGGATAATGTAATAATACTAAAAATACTTGTGATGATAATAATTTTTAAGTTGAGTTTAATGGTTTTCATGGTTACTGAATTTTATTTATGTAGATTATTATTACTTGTGTAAAATTATCAATAGGATAAAAACTTGGATTAAGCATAGTTGATGGTGGACAATCAAATACTTTTAGTTCTTCGTCGTTAGCAATTTTGTAACTAAACTGAACAGAATCTCCCTTTAAATAATCAATCCCAAAATCTAAGTTGCTTGTATCCAAATCATAAATTGACGGAGGAACATTAAATGATAATAAAGAATCTTCCTTGTTCGTAATTATGAAAATACCAAAAAGAGTATTATCAGTATCTTTTTCACGACATTTTAGGTAACCAACAATTCTACCTTTATCATTAATAGTAGAATCCTCTTGTTTGTCACATGAAGAAAACAAGATTGCAAATAAGATTAATAAATACGTTTTCATGTTTTAAATTTTTAGGTGGGTTCTAAAAATTCATTTTTTCAATTTTTGATTCAAAAAACGTAGAACCCATTAACGTTTTTTAAAAATCATTACAGGAGCAAGTTACTAACCTATACCAAAAAAGTCAATATTTTAACATTAGCCTTTCCAAATATTCATATATCCTTCTGTATAACAGCTATTTAATCTGATAAATTTTATTGAAAAACATGCTCGTGCCTGAAAGTAAAAGTTGAAAGTTAAAGGATAAAGGATAAAGGATAAAGTTCGAGGTTCAGGGTTCAAGGCTCGAAATTCCAGATTCCAGATTTCAGATTCCAGATTCAAAATTTCAGATTCAAAACCCATGTTTTACTATCAACCGTCAATCATCAACCATCAACTTTTTCCCCGACCAACGAACAACGACCAACGAACAACGAACAAAAAGAGTTAAACGTTAAACGTTAAACGATAGCCATTTAGAGGTTTGAGGTTAAAGGTTCAAAATCATGTTAAAAGGCAAAATTAAAAAGTAA
>DFYV01000173.1 GCA_002383425.1 Bacteroidales bacterium UBA4073
ATATAAGAGAGTTTAGTATTTTTTTGCCTGTTTATTAACTAATTATATGTAAACTTGCGACATTTTAACCCCGTTGGATATATGCTTAATTTAAAATACCTTGCTTTATTTATAAATTATCCTACGGGGTTAATTTGCTATTAAGTCGGGATCTCTGAAATTAAGGCAAAAGGTAGAATGAAGATAGTTTTGGAAGAAATAGAAGAATGCTGTTTAATTAATAAAAAACTTCGTAATTCGTAATTCGTAACTCTAATCTAAAAAAGGCTGATGAAAGCACTTCAATTTTTAAGTGGCTTAAAAACAATGAACAAAAACTTCTTAATTCTCTTATATAACTGGGGCTATATTACCCGAAAATGAGGGACTATCAACTATCAACCCTGACAGGGTTTTACTTGCGGTTGGCGAGGCATCATGCTACGCTGTACTGTGCAATAAAATAAAACAGCCCATACAGCCGTTCAAATCCTGTCAGGGTTTAAAACCTAAGGATGAGGCGAAGGCATTAGACGTTCAATTTGCATTCCTTGCCCTGTGAAATAATTTTGCCTTTGGATAATTCCTGTTCACTGTGAAATATCAGCATTCGTTGGATTTCACAGGGTGAACATTGAACAATTTTCCCTAATATTCCTCTAACTTCCTCTATCTTCCTCTATCTTCCTTTAACTTCCTCTATCTTCCTCATTCTTCCCCTATCTTCCCCTATCTTCCTCTATCTTCCTCTAACNNCCCGATAATGAGGGACTAACTTCTACCTTCTGATTTCTGCATTCTACCTTCTAATTTCATTTTGCATTGAACTATTGCGCCCTAACTGTTTTCTATTGCGGGTTAACGGGCACCACACTCGGCTACAACCATTTTACACGAGGTAATGTAACCCATCTGGCAGGCTTTTCGAAAATCGGAGCAGGCCTTTTGGTTTTCGTTAAGCTTAATTAAACTCATACCTCTGTTGTAGTAAGGTAGAGGCGAGGTGGGATCAAGGTCAATGGCTGTTGTGTAATCGGTTACTGCATCGATATAGTAGCCTAACCTAAAGTTCACAAGCCCACGGAAGTTATAGGCATTGAAGTTGCGGGGATCAAGCTCCAACACATGGTTGAAATCGGCAAGAGCCTCGGTAAACTGCTCCAGCTTAAAATGAGCCGACGCCTTGTTTAAAAGGATTTGAATTTTAAGACTTATACCTGGATTTTGCTCCAGTGCGGTTTCAAAATCCTGTATGGCTTTATCGTGTGAACCGTTTAGGTTGTGGGTTATACCCCTACGGAACAAAAAATCGGGATTGTTAGGATATGCTTCAAGTGCCGTGGCAATCCACTTTTGAGCCTCCTTGTAGTCCTCAAGCAGCGTATTAGCCCTAATTATCCCATTTAGGGCAAGGGAGTCGTTAGGTGAAATGCTAAGGGCATTTTTAAAGTCAGATAGTGCTCCCGTATAATCTTTTTCCTTTATTTTTTGATTGCCAGTGGCTATTAATTCATTAACGTTTGATTGGGAAACGCCAGATAACGCAATTGTTGCGGTTAATATTAGGATTAGGCAATGTTTTAACATGGTCATTTTTATAAAGATGTTTTAAAAATACAACCTTTTTATCAAAGTTCAAAAATTATTCCACGGAGTACGAGTTGTCGAACCTGATTCGGTTAAGCAAGGCACGGCCAAGGGTAATTTCGTCGGTATATTCCAGCTCGTTGCCAAAGGCTACCCCTCGGGCAAGGGTTGTAACCACAATAGGAAAATGTTTTATTTTTTTGTAGATGTAAAAGTTAGTGGTATCGCCTTCGGTTGTGGCACTCAGGGCTAAAATTACTTCGTTTACCTCAGTGTTCGATAGGCGGTCGATTAGGCTGTTGATGGTCAAATCGTTAGGGCCAATACCCTCCATGGGGCTAATAACTCCACCCAGTACGTGGTAAACACCTTTGTATTGCATGGTGTTTTCGATGCTCATCACATCTTTAATGGTTTCAACCACACAAATGGTCGATTTGTCGCGCGATGCTGATGAGCAGATGGAACAAATATCGGTATCGGAGATATTATGGCAAATGGAGCAAAAACGGGTGTTGGTTTTCATCTCGCTAATGGCTGTTAGGAATTGCTCCACATCGGGTTGGGGTTGCCTAAGTAAATGTAGCGCAAGCCTCAGGGCAGTTCTGTTGCCTATTCCTGGCAGTTTTGCCAACTCCTCTACAGCCCTTTCCAGCAGCTTCGATGGGAAAGTGTGGGTTTGCATTTTGGTTACTGTTTATTTTGCAAATCTAACTGAATAAGTAAAATGTTTTACAATGTATGAGCCCAGTCTAAAAAGGTAGTCCCGTCATTNNTGAGCAACAGATTGCTTCGTCGTGCCTCCTCGCAATGACGCGTTTGCTTTTGGCCTTTTTTGACTGGACTCATGTATGGGTTTACGTTTTTGGGGTTGTTTGGTTGGCATCAACAGCTAATTTTTGTAAAGTGTGGATTTTTTCATACACTTGCAGCCTTAAATCTTCATGGGTATGTCAACAAGTCTCATTATTACAGTAATAATAGGATATTTTACCACGCTTTTTGTTATTTCATACTTTACTTCGCGTAATGCCAACAACGATACCTTTTTTATTGGTAATCGTAAATCGCCATGGTACTTGGTTTCCATTGCCATGATAGGCACCTCCATATCGGGGGTAACTTTCATTTCGGTACCGGGATGGGTTTTAACAAGCCAGTTCTCCTACATGCAAATGGTTTTAGGGTATCTTTTAGGCTATTTTGTTATTGCAAATGTCCTTTTACCCCTGTATTACAGGCTTAACCTTAAATCGATTTACACCTATCTGGACATGCGGTTTGGTTTTTATACGTATAAAACGGGTGCGGTTCTTTTTTTGGTATCAAGAATTATTGGTTCTGCTTTCAGGCTTTTCATAGTGTCGAGTGTTTTGCAGCTATCAGTTTTTAATGCTTTAGGTGTTCCTTTTTGGGTAACAGTGTCCATAACAGTTTTGCTTATATGGCTATATACCCGAAAGGGAGGGGTGCGAACAGTTCTATGGACCGATTCGTTTCAAGCCATTGCAATGATCACTGCCGTCTTGCTAACCGTTTACTATATTTCAACCGAGTTGAATCTAACTTTTACAGGGATTTTCGAAACGATAAGCAGCAGTCCGCTTTCCAGAATTTGGTTTTTTGACGATCCCAACCAACGGTTCTATTTCTGGAAGCAGTTTTTTGGTGGGGCATTCATCACCATTGTAATGACTGGCCTGGATCAGGATCAGATGCAGAAAAACCTGAGCTGCCGAAACTACAAGGATGCTCGCAAAAACATGTACTGGTACGGCTTTGCCTTTTTGCCAGTTAATTTACTATTCCTTTCACTTGGCGTGCTATTGCATACCTTTGCCATGCAAAAAGGTATTCCATTGCCCGCCCAAACCGACAATTTATTTCCAACATTGGTAACCCAGGGATACATGCCACAGGTAGTTGGCATTCTGTTTTTTCTGGGGTTAATTGCTGCTGCATATTCCAGTGCCGACTCTGCCTTAACAGCCCTAACCACATCGTTCACCATTGATATTTTGAACACAAAAGAGCTGAACGAAGAAAAACTTAAACGGGTTCGACAGTGGGTGCATGTTTTCATCTCTGTTTTAATGATACTGGTCATTATCATTTTCAATGCATTTAACGATCGGTCAGTGATTGATTCCATTTTTACCATTGCCGGATATACCTACGGTCCATTGCTGGGCCTTTACGCTTTTGGCCTTTTTACCTCTTATCAGGTAAAAGATAGGGCAGTACCCGTTATTTCGGTACTTTCGCCAATTCTTTGTGTATTGTTAAACCGATATTCACAGGTATTGTTTGGAGGATATAAATTCGGGTTTGAATTGCTGATAGTTAATGGTGCCATCACCTTCTTGCTGCTCTTTTTAACCCGACAGAGGGGGGTTAGAGTGAAAAGTTAAACGTTAAACGTTAAACGTTAAACGTTAAACGTTAAACGTTAAACGATAGCCAT
>DFYV01000156.1 GCA_002383425.1 Bacteroidales bacterium UBA4073
TCTAACTTCCAGTTATTTTTCTTGGTGCTATATTACCCGATAATGAGGGAATAATTTATATAGCTAATTCCGTATAACAGGAATCACAAGTTAAGCGGTTAAAAGAGTGCTTTTTACAGCTATCATTTACTAATGTTTCGCACTTAATTCTCATGGATTAAGATGTTAAAATGCAAACACATACAATCTTTATGGTCTTTGTGAATTCCTTTGAGACCTTTGTGGTAAAAATCTAAATCGCTGAATATAACCACAAAGAACACGAATAAAGCACAATGTTTCACAAAGTATTAAATATATATTGCAGTTATCAATGGCTTGATAATGAATTACATGATAATTTAAATCAATTTGTAAATGTTTGATTTATAGAATGATATTTATACGTGCGAAACATTAGTCATTTACTTTTCGGGTACTTCTAAAGGGGCTTTAAACATTTTACCTTGCCATGTATCGCGTTTTTCAAGTATCTTCTCAAATTCAATCATTAGCTGGTCGGTTCTAAGATTTCCCCAGGTGGGCAATGCCAGGAAGCGGGGTGGGGCTTCGCCTGTAAACCGTTCAATTACAAAGTTAGGATTTAAACGTTCAATAAAGTCGGCAAGAAAGTTAAAGTAGTCGTCCATGCTAAAAAGGTTGAACATTTCAGGGGTATTCTTGTACTGTTTCTCCATAGTTGTCCCCTTAATAATTTGCAGCTGGTGGAACTTGATGGAATGTAAAGGTAATTGTGATATAGCATCGGCTTCGGCAAGCATTTGCTCACGGGTTTCGCCTGGTAGGCCAAAAATAAGATGTGCGCCAATTTGTATTCCGCGCCTGTGGGTTTGCTCTATCGCCCAAACCGACTGTTCAAAGGTATGCCCTCTGTTTATCAACGCTAATGTTTTGTTGTAGCAACTCTCAATGCCGTATTCAAGGTTTATGTAGTACTTGTTGCTGAGGTATTGAAGGTAGTCTAACTTTTCCTCATCAACACAGTCGGGGCGGGTGCCAATAACCAGTCCAATAACTTTGGGATGCGATAAGGCTTCCTCGTATAGTTTTTTTAGTTTATCCAGCGGGGCGTAGGTATTTGAGAATGCCTGAAAGTAGGCAAGGTATTGCTCGGCGCGGCGATACCGTACTGCGTGGAACTCAATCCCCTCATCTATTTGCTGTGTTATCGACTTATTGGGGTTGCAGTAACTTGGGTTAAATGCATCGTTGTTGCAGTAGGTACATCCACCTACACCAACCGTACCGTCGCGGTTAGGACAGGTAAAACCGGCATCAATGGAGAGTTTTTGCACCCTTCCGCCGAATTGTCTTTTAAAGTAACCCGAGTAGCTGTTGTAGCGTCGGGCATCGCCCCATGGATATATTTTGGCCATTTCAGATTAATAAAATTCATGTTAAAGATAGCTTGGATTTTCATTGGAAATTTAGGTTATATCGGCTTGTATTCACAAATTCCCCTAAGTGTACTGAGCGAAGTCGAATTAAGGGATTTACCGAAGGGCAAGATAGTCGCTTTGCTCCAGTGCAAGCGGGAAAACCTATGATAGCAGGGAGTAGCGAGTAGCGAGTAATGGGTAGATAGTATGTCAAAGATATTAATTTAAGAGCAATTAAAAATCTTGCTACTAACTACAATTTACTCACTGTTGTTTTTGATTTTCTTATTACAGTCATTTGGTTTTGTTTAGTATTTAAAGTTTAGTATTTTTCCACCTCATTCTCGCTACTCTACTATATTCTCACTACTATGCTTCTTTTTTGCATTGAGCTATTGTCCCTAAAATTCCTCAACTTCCTCTAACTTCCTCTAACATTCCTCTATCTTCCTCTATCTTCCATTAACTTCTTCATACTGGTCAAGCTGAAAATACCATAAGTATCCTTTTACATTTTCAAAACCCATGTTTTGGAGTAGTACTACGTATTGTTTAATTTGATTTTCATGTTTTGGGGAAGGTTTTCCGAACTTGAAATCGATGATAATGGCCTGATTATTATTAGTAAGCACACGGTCGGGGCGATAAATCGTACCATCGGTGTTAACAATCGAGGTTTCATTTTTCACATCCCAATTATTGCTGAACCAGCTGAGATATGGTTCATTGGTTAAGGTCGATTTCAGGTTGTCCAATGTATTTTGCCTTTGTTCGTAGGTTATGTACCCGTTCTGAATAGCCCAATCTAAGGCTTTGTCGAGGTCGTCTAAGGTAATAATTCTCGAGAGTATGGCATGCATGGCTATCCCATGTTGTAAGTCGCTTTGGGTTTCTAATGATGCTTCATCAGCTTTGAGCTGTTTGGCAATTGTTCCTTTCATCGCGTAAATGGGGTAGTGTGTTACTGTGCTAACCTCATCGTTTTTATCCTGAATTATGTTGTTATGGCTATTTTCTTTTATTCCGTAAGCGTAAACTGTTTTTTGTTCGGTCGTTTCTTTAGCTGGGCTGAAAGTGGAGTCGTTGGGTAAAAAATTAGCAAAGTTTTTGGTTTGGTCTGAACTGTTGCTGGTAATATCGGGGTTGCTTAATACTATAAGGTAGAGTTCATCTTTTGCCCTTGTGAATGCCACGTATTGTAGGTTGATGTCGTCAATTTTTTTTAGCAGCATTTCGGTGGTGTAATCGGTATCAAAGTAGGTATGTGTCAGCGATTCCTTTTGCTTTATCGGAAAAATTGGGTATTGCCTCAGTATATCGTTTGGAATGGTATCGGGTAGCTTGCACCATATAATATCTCCACGAGGTTTTTGCTGGTTTTGCAGGTCGGCAAAAGGAAAAATAATAACAGGGAACTCCAGTCCTTTCGATTTATGAATCGTTAGAATATTGATGGCGTTGTTGGTTTGTGCCATTACCAGCTTTTCATTTTTCCCGTGCTGCTCATACCACTCAATGAATTTGCTTAGCGATGATGTTCCCCGGTACGAAAAATTAATTGCTTGCTCATGAAGCATTGTAAGGTAGGGCAGATGGCTTTTGATGCTGGTATTCACACTTTCATCATCATTTATGCTGATGTTCTTGAATTTCAGCTCTGGCAGGTATTTTTCCATTATGGCTTCAATCATGTATCCCAATGGGTAAAAACGGATTGAGCTGAGCCACTTGACGGTTTCTGAATTATCGGAAAGAAAAACATTGGTCCAGTCAACAAGCTGATTTTTTGCTTTAATATCCGCCAACTCTTTGGAAAACTGGGCTGTGGCAAGGGTATCGGATGGGTTAAGGGCAATTTTTAGGGCAGCGATGCAAAATCGTACGGCAGCCGAAGCGTTTAGGGTAAGTGCATCCTGCGAGACAATCTCAATGAAATCGGTCAGCTGGCTTTCGCTGCTTTTCAACCTCAGCAGTAATTCAGCTAAATATCGACCCTGCTCATTCTTGCGAACCAGAAATGCAATATCACCGGCCTGGTACCCCCTGTTCCTTAAGTCGATGAGCAGGTTTTTGATATGGTTGTTGAAAGTATCATCTGATTCGTCGGTTTTAGGGGGAATAAAGGCAACTTCTACATAACCCGTGGGTTGTTTTTTTGATATTTGCTGATTAATGTCGGAATATAGCTTTTTTAGGTTTACCCCGGATTCGTTTTGTGAGTTACTAATTTCTGGTTCATCAGTCTCAACCATCTTTGCAAAAAATCGGTTGTTGAACTCAACAATGGTACTTGCGCTGCGGTGGTTTGTAGTAAGCTGCTTTACTCTAGGCGAAAACTGGCTGTTGCTTTCAATACTTGACATGATACGCCAGTCGCTGTTTCGCCATCGGTATATCGATTGCTTAACATCGCCAACAACCATGCTAAGCCCGTTACTTCCGAGGCTATCGGAAATCAGTGGTTCAAAGTTTCGCCATTGCAGCTGCGATGTGTCCTGAAACTCGTCGAGCATGTAGCTTGTATAGCGAGTTCCAATTTTTTCGTAGATGAAGGGCGTGTCGGATTGCAACACAAATTCTTTAAGTAGTGAGCTGCTGTCGGAAAGTAGCATAACACCTTCATCGCTGAGTTTTTCCCTTAGCTTAAGGTACAGGTCATTGAGTATATACAGGGTTGAAAGGTTTTCGTTTATGGCTATGGCAGTGTTGTATATTCTATAATTTTTAATCAGATATTGGTACAAATCAACATAAGCTGGCATTAGCTGTTGCTCAACAAAACCCTTTAATTCTTTAATATTCTTTTTAGTTAGCCAGGGGGTAATGTCGGTTGTTGCTTGGTGGTCACGGTCATCAAGTTTAATGGGTGTATATTGGTTTAACTCCGAAAGGGTAATAATGGATTTCAGTACACCTCCGGTCGATTTGAAGAACGTTTTGTAGTTTGTACTGTTTATTCCGTTTATTCCTGAGTTTACGATTATATCCAGCACTGTACGGGCTCTTTTTTTTGTTTCTTTTGATATTTCTGAAACCAAACGGCTCACCTCAACTCTTAATGTGTCAAGGGTCGATTTTTCGTGCATCACTTGACGTTCACTGGTGTTTAGCAGCTTGTACCGTTCCTTGAACAGCATATTGCCCAGGCTAACAAGGTCTTTTTGAATGTTTGGCGATTTGCCTTCGTTCAGCTTTCCCTCAATGAGCTTTTTAACATGTTCGAAAAGCTCGGGATGATTTGTAATGTCATCGAGAAAGTCATCAATGGCTTTTTCAAGGTAGGGCATCTCATCAAGTACCAGCTCGTTATTTCCATGTTGCCCAAGTTCCCACAGTAGGTTTTGTATTATTCGCTGTACAAAGCTGTCGATAGTGCTTATGCTGAACATCGAGTAATCGTGAAGAATGTATGAGAGTGCCGATTCCGCTTGCTTTTTAATGAATTGTTCATCCCTGCTGGTTTCATCTTTTAGCGTTTGTAGCATATCGGTTTCGTATCCATTTTTCAACCTGTAGAGTTTTTCAATAATTCTGCCTTTCATTTCGGCAGTAGCCTTATTGGTGAAGGTTACAGCGAGTATTTCGCGGTAAGCCTGAGGCTTTTCAATAAGTAATTTTAAGTATTCGGCCACAAGCCTGTAGGTTTTACCCGATCCTGCCGAAGCTTTATAAATCAGTAGTTCACTCATTTCAGTTTGATTTTTTTTACATTAAATAACCGATCAATCTTTTATAACATCAATGAGCCCAGTCTAAAAAAAATTGCAGGCGTTAGACGTTAAACGTTAAACGTTAGGCGTTTCACGATTCACGATTCACGATTCTCGTTTCACGTTTCACGTTTCACGTTTCACGATTCACGATTCTCGATTCTCGATTCACGTTTCACGTTTCACATTTCACATTTCACGTTTCACGTTTCACTTGTATTGAACTCATCAATATTGTGAACAAATATAAAAAAATTAAGCCGCCTTAAAGATGGCGGCTTAGCTAAAAGTCACTTTTTTTATCGGAAAACCAACATGTCGTCGCCAAAGTAATCAATGGTTATAGTTTGTTCTCTATTCACTGTACCAGCCAAAAGTTGTTTTGAAAGCTCATTGAGTATTTTCTTTTGCATGACACGTTTAATTGGGCGTGCGCCGTAAAGTGGGTCAAACCCAATGTCGGTAATCCATTCAACCGCACTATCGGAAATATCGATATTAATGCCATTTGGGGTTAGCATCTGCTTTATGCGATTGAACTGGAGCAGTACAATCTGCTTAATTTGCTCACGGTTAAGCGGCGTAAACATTATTATTTCGTCCACACGGTTTAAAAACTCAGGTCTAATGCTTTGTTTAAGCAGTTCGAACACCTGTTGGCGTGTACGTTGAAACACTTGTTCGGCGTTAGCTCTTCCAAGCTGTGAGTAGTTCTCCTGGATGATGTGCGACCCAATATTTGAAGTCATAATGATGATGGTGTTTCTGAAATCAACGGTACGTCCCTTGTTATCGGTGAGCCTGCCGTCGTCGAGCACTTGAAGCAGGATGTTGAACACGTCGGGGTGAGCTTTTTCTATCTCATCGAGCAGAATAACCGAGTAAGGCTTGTGCCTGACTGCCTCGGTGAGTTGTCCACCCTCGTCGTAGCCAACATACCCAGGGGGAGCTCCAACAAGTCTTGAAACAGAGTGCCTCTCCTGGTATTCGCTCATGTCGATTCGGGTTAAAAGGTTTTCGTCGTTGAATAGGAGTTCGGCTAACGCCTTGGCAAGTTCAGTTTTACCTACCCCTGTTGTTCCCAGGAAAATAAACGATCCAATGGGGCGTTTGGCATCCTGCAACCCGGCACGGCTACGCCTTACCGCATCGGCCACAGCAGCAATAGCTTCGTCTTGCCCAACCACCCGTTTGTGCAGCTCATCTTCAAGATGAAGTAGCTTTTCTTTTTCGCTCTGTAACATTCGGCTGACAGGAATGCCTGTCCACCGCGATACTACCTCGGCTATGTCTTCGGCATCAACCTCTTCCTTAATAAGGGCAAAGTCGGCTTGAACTTTCTTGAGTTCTTCCTTGAACTGTTCAATTTCAGCTTCGGTTTGCTTGATGCGGCCATATCGAATTTCGGCAACCTTACCGTAGTCGCCATTTCGTTCAGCCTCTTCGGCCTCAAACCTCATTTGTTCAATCCCCTGTTTAAGCTGCTGGATGCGTTCAATTACGTTTTTTTCACTTTCCCACTTGGCGCGTAATCGTGATCGCTCCTCGTTAAGTTCGGCAAGGGTTTTTGAGAGGTCGCTTAACTTTTCCGTATCGCCTTCACGTTTAATGGCTTCGCGCTCAATTTCGAGCTGTTTAATTTTACGTTCGAGTTCGTCAATTTCTTCGGGCACCGAGTTCATCTCGAGCCTGAGTTTCGATGCAGCCTCGTCAATTAGGTCAATGGCCTTGTCGGGCAAAAACCTGTTGGTGATATAGCGGTGCGATAGCTCAACTGCTGCCACAATGGCTTCGTCCTTTATACGTACCTTATGATGATTTTCGTATCGTTCCTTTAAACCTCGAAGTATGGAAATGGCATCAATCGGCAAAGGTTCGTCAACCACTATACTCTGGAAGCGACGTTCCAAAGCCTTATCCTTTTCGAAATACTTTTGGTACTCGTTAAAGGTTGTGGCACCAATGGCGCGGAGTTCGCCTCGGGCTAAGGCCGGTTTTAGGATGTTGGCAGCATCCATTGCGCCCTCACTCTTTCCTGCTCCCACAAGGGTATGAATTTCGTCGATAAACAGAATAACCTCCCCATCCGAAGCAATTACCTCCTTAATCACCGACTTTAGTCGTTCCTCGAATTCGCCCTTGTATTTTGCACCAGCAATTAGCGCACCCATGTCGAGTGAGAAAATTTGCTTCGATTTAAGGTTTTCTGGTACATCGCCACTTACAATACGGTGTGCAATGCCTTCGGCAATAGCCGTTTTACCCACGCCTGGTTCGCCTATTAGAATGGGGTTATTTTTGGTTCGGCGCGTTAAGATTTGGAGTACACGGCGTATCTCCTCATCGCGGCCAATTACAGGGTCGAGCTTGCCGCTCCTTGCCATTTCGTTCAGGTTGATAGCAAAACGGTTCAATGCGTTATAGGTATCCTCAGCTGTTTGTGAATCAACTTTTGCGCCTTTGCGCAACTCGGTTATGGCCTGTTTAAGCTCTTTTTCAGTAATACCGGCATCTTTCATCATCTGAGCAACCTGTTCGCCTGCAGCAACAAGTCCCAAAAGGATATGCTCAACCGATACAAACTGGTCGCCCATTGCCTTGCTATACTCCAGAGCCTTTTGCAGCACCTTGTTAGCTGTATTGCTTAGGTATTGTTCACCCCCCGAAACCTTTGGCATTGAATCGAGCATACGGTTTAGCACCGCATCGAATGTGTTTGGGCTGACCCCTAATTTACGAAGCAGGAATCCTGTTATACTTTCGCTTTCGTCGAGTATAGCCCTGAGCAGGTGAGCTGGTTCAACAGCCTGATGGCTGTATCCCTGCGCAATATCTACAGCTTTCTGGATTACCTCCTGCGATTTAATTGTGAAATTATTCATATTCATAGTCAAATTCTCCCATTTTTTTCAAATCGAAGTTCAACCACGCTCAATAAATCGCAAATAAATTGCCATTCATCAACGCCTGTTAATTTGACACCGAACCCAATCAAAAACAAGTCATTTTGACATGCGCTTAGATTAAGCTATGTTTATTGGGAAGATTTCATATTTAAAGTTAAAAGTTAAAAGTTAAAAGTTAAAGGATAAAGGAAAAAGGATAAAGGTTCGAGGTTCAAAGTTCAAGGTTCGAGGTTCAAAGTTCAAGGTTCGAGGTTCAAAGTTCAAGGTTCGAGGTTCAAAGTTCAAGGTTCAAAGTTCAAGGTTTCAGATTTCAGATTCCAGATTCNNGATTTCAGATTTCAGATTCAAAATTTCAGATTCAAAATTTCAGATTAAAAACGCCTGCGTTTTACTAACAACCATCAACCATCAACTTAGGCATCCTTGACTAATGGCATATAAAATTGGTGCAGAGCACCAACACATTTGTAGCATTCAGAGCAAGAAAGGGGTTGAGGTGCAGCGCACCGAAATATTATACCTAACCATTAGGCACACTGATAACTTTATTTTTGGGACAGAGATAGCTGATGGTTTAAAAAATGTCTCGGTGCTCTGCACCTTTATGGAACTTTATGGGATGATTTTATTCTACAAATGTTAAGGTGCGCTGCACCTAAATAGGTATCCTAAAGATGGATTGTAAGTTCTTAATGCCAAAAAAAAACAGATTCCAAGTTCAAAATTTCAAATTCAAGATTCAAAACCCATGTTTTTACTATCAACCATCAACCACTTGCCCTGAGTTAAATCGAAGGGTCAACCATCAACTACTTTTCCGAAAAACGAACAACGATCAATTTCACCTCAAAAAAAAAATTCAAATAATGAGTCCGCTATAAAAGCATGTTTTATTATAGTAAACAAGTTAAAAGATTAAATATCAGGATATTAATGAATATTTTAAAAATTTACATCAATCTCTTATATTCATTACTTTAACTTTACAAACTTTGAACTTTATGAACTTTTTAGACTGGACTCATATTTGCCAACGTTTACGCTTGTTCAAATTTACACTTGAGTGCAAAGGAACAAAATTCATTAGGGCGACAAGGTTTTGAGGATTTAGCACACTACGCATGAAATAGTTATGAGATATTTTAACAATATTTAATATACGTTATTGATAAGTTTTATTAAAACACTATATAAATTTACCCATTCATTTTGAAAAACAACCATCTTTTATTAACCAGTACAAAAACTGTTATGAGGAGGATAATTTTATGAAATGGTATCATTATGTTGCTTGCTTTTTTGCAGGTATGTTTTTAGCCAATGCTGTTCCGCATTTTGTTCATGGTATTTCCGGTGATAGTTTCCCTACACCGTTTGCAAATCCACCAGGCAAAGGTTTGTCATCCCCAACGGTTAACGTTGTATGGGGTTTAGTAAATATAGTTGTTGGATATTCTCTATATAGAGTAGGAAAAGTTTCACAGGCAAATAGGTGGAGTCTTTTTGCATTGTTCTTGGGCATTGTTTGTATCAGTATAATGTTAAGCTTTGCATTTATGAGTCCGGTATAAAAAGCATGTTTTATTACAATAAACATGTTAAATAATTAATAATCAGGATATTAATAAGTATTTTTAAAAATTTACATAGATCTCTTATATTCATTACTTTAACTTTACAAACTTTTAACTTTATGAACTTTATGAACTTTTTAGACTGAACTCATTAATCGGTTAAAATCATCCTTTTAGCTTATCAAGTAGCCGGTTTAGCTCATGTACTTCATTTTCGGTGAGGTTCGATAGCAGTTTATCTGCTTTGTGCTCACAATCAAGCATTTTACCAAGAATATCCACACCCTTCTGAGTGATTGAAATCGATTTTTGCCTCCTGTCATCAGGATTCTCAGTTCGGTTAACCAATCCACGCGAGTATAGCTTATCAACTATCCTGCTTACATCTGAATTTTTGTCGAGCATTCGCTCCTTGATAAATCTAATGGTGAGGGGGGCTTCATTCCTGAATCCTCTCAGGATTCTAAGTACATTGTACTGTTGTTCGGTAAGATTGTGACTTTTTAAGTTACGCTCAAACTCATACATTAGCTGATTTGCCGTAAATATCAGGTTGATGAACCCCTTGTGATACTCATTTCTGAATCGTCCTTTTATTTCATCTTCAATTTTCATGGCTTTACTTTATTGATATCATTCATATTACACTCGCTTTGCCTTTATGTTCAACATCTTTGCTAAGTTTTACTTTTTCTTTTAATCCTTCAACTGACATGTTTTCGGTAATATCTGCATTGGTTGATCAATTAAAAAGAGTATTTTTTCAGTTTTCATGAACAGTAATATAGATGGTATTTTGAGAAATTTTAAAAAAATTATTGTACTGCCGAACTTCAGCAAATATAACACTTTACTTTAAACCCGAAAAATAATAGGGATATGGGTTATGGAATGGATAATCCCTTTGCTCATAATTATTTGCTAACGCCACTGCACTGCAATCGGAAACATAAACCTGCCCGCCGGTTTAAGCAGCATATATCGCATCTCGTTCTTAAACCTAAATGGTCAACATGATTTTTCGGGTATTTACTCTTCAATATTTTGACAAAGCAGTGGAATACGTTACTGTAAAAAAAAACAATGTGGCGCAATATTCGCCCAACGTATTTAGCTGTCGGCAAATATAAAGCCTGAAACTTTCATCCCCATCAGGGTGTTACTGAAAACCTCACTAAGTTTTGTGTTACCTGCAGCACCAGCAGTTACGAATACAGGTGTCAGGTGTTCGCTTCGTGGATGACACTCAATGGCCCATGGGGCATTTTGCCAGCTGGCTAACAATACATTCCTTTCGTATGGATTAGGATTTGACATGGCCTGAACCAACCATTCGTCAAACTTTTCGGCATGTAATTTTGCATCAGTGCCTGTGGCCATGAATCCGCGCATATTGTGGTAGGTCATCCCTGAACCTATAATCAGAATACCTTGGTCCCTAAGCGGTTGAAGAGCCTCGCCAATTTTGGTATGGGTTTCAGGGTCAAGTGAGCTGACCAGCGAAAGCTGAACTATTGGGATTTGTGGCCGAGGAAAAGCTACCATTAGCGGAACAAACACACCGTGATCAAGACCACGTTGATATTCCCTGTCAACATCGAAGCCATTTGCAGCTAAAGTATTTTCAACCACTGTGGCAATTTCTGAACTACCCTTAATGTTCCAGTTTAAGCTGTAGGTATAATTCGGAAAACCATAGTAATCGTAAAGAAGGGTGGGATTTTCATTGAAGTTTATGGTTACATGTTTTTCCTCCCAGTGGGCCGATATCACGAGTATAGCCTTAACATCAGGTGTGATAAATCTACCTAATCCGCTAAGCCACTGTTTTAGTGATGGATACCCCACGGGGTCGAATGCGTCGTCAGGCATTACATGCCATGGTCCGCCCCCATGGGGTATAAAAATCACCGGTAATCTACCCTGAGTCATTTTATTTTTCCCTTAAAACCTTCAATGCTTCTGTCCAGGAGGCCAGCTGGTCGATCATAGGTTTCAACGAATCGATCTGGTAAGGCGCCGGGGTTAACTTGCTGAAGTTTTCAAAATCGGTAAAAAGCGAAAGCATAACCTGCGCCCTAACATTGGCAACCATAAGTTCGCACATGATGAGTTTAAGATGCTCAACTGCCCGAACGCCCATTGCTGAACCATAGCTTACAAAACCGGCAGCCTTGTTATTCCATTCGGCAAACAGAAAGTCGATAGCATTCTTTAGTGCACCCGATGGCGCATGGTTATACTCGGGGGTTACAAAAATAAACCCGTCGAGTTCACCAATCTTGGCAGCCCAACGCTTTGTGTGCTCGTTTTGGTAATTTTGATACGATGCAGGAACAGCCTCGTCGAGCAACGGCAGGTTGTAATCCTTGATGTCAACAATTTCAAAATTGATGTCATTCCTGTATGCTTTTGCATTTTCCAAAACCCATTGGGCAACAGCCTCGGCCTTACGACCTGGGCGGGTTGAGCCCACAATAATTCCAATCTTTATCATAGCTATTTATTTATTTGTGTTTTTAAAAAGTAGTAGTACGAAATTGCCAGGATTACCAGCGTCACCAACGGAAAGGCAGCAACCGAAAGTGGATCGCCCACGGCAAGGTGAGCAATAAATGCCGATATAAATGTTATTGTAAACCCAAAATAGGCAAATTCCTTTATCCTTACAGGAATAAAGGGAAAAATCAACGCAACAACACCCAGTATCTTGGCAACTCCAAGTTGAACCCTGAAATAGTCGGGAAAGCCCAGATGGGTAAAAGCAGCCTTCATGTCGGGGCTTGTAAAGTAGTTAAATGCGCTAAAAAGCATCATCAGGCTGATTAGGGCGGTGCTGCCCCAGTACAGAATTACTTTTATTTTCATAGCCTCTGCCTTTTACTGTTTACCATTCAGCTTTTCCTCAATGGCATCAACCCTGTCGTTGGTTATGTGAACCATCATGGTTACCCGTATAAAGGGCAATGCAATTAGCAGTAACGCAAACGACAACGCCAGCTGAAACCAGTTTGCCTGCGAAATGCTTACAACTATTCCAATCAGCGCTATTAACGCTGCAATAATACCACCCGGAATTCCAAGTGGGCATCTTAAAGGTTTTTTCTTTTCATTCATAGTTTTACGATTTGGTGTAAAGATTTAATTTATCGGTTAGCTGTTTCTTTGAAGGAATACCCCGGAACGCAATTTGGCCGTTTATAAGCAGGGTTGGTACCGAATAAATACCAAGTTTAACGGTACGTAAATATCCCACAGGTGAACCGGCAAGCACCTTTTTGAACTTAAAAGTATCGCCATAGCTCGGTAGGACATCCTTGAGCATCTGCTCCAGTACTTTACAGTTAGGGCACGTTAACGTATAAAAAAGTTCCACTAAAACAGGTTTGTTCATTGCAAAAGTTTTTTACATAAACAAGTTACAACATGTTTTGTTCAAACACATATTAAAACTTTAGCTGGTTTTGACTAAAATAATTGGTGAGCACTATAAAAACGGAAGGTTTTTAATGCAAAAAGTATATGTAGATGATTATTAGTGGATTAATAAAATAGGTAAAATTTGATAATGGTTGCTGAGTACCGAAGCGTACCGAAGCAACGGTTTATGGACAGCATTATAGTTTTTTTGACTGAATCATTGAAATTTTGACGAATCGTTTGCAAAAGTCTTAGAAAAGTTTTAGGTTTGTTTAAACTTACAGAAGTTCAAAAAACAACAGAGATTTACACTCATATAACAGACAACAGTTTAAAAAAAAATACGTTCCCAATTTGATGATTTGTAAAAATAGATTTATATTTGTACGTATGATTTTATTATACAATAATATCCCAAAACGGATGTATATGTATGATTTTATCATATATATAAACAAGTTAGCGGGAATCGACAGTATGAGTAAAAGAGAGGTGACAAAATGACCGAAATAAAAGATGTATTGAACCTATTGGATAAAGAACTAAAGGACGATACTGAGCAAGCAAAAAGGTTTAGGAAATTTGTTGAACAGGAAAAATGGACTACTGAACAAATGAGAAAATGGCTTGATGAATGTATATATAATAGTTCAGGTGCACATGATCCTTATAATCGAGCCTTCCAAGATTTAGTTATTTCTTTGTGGATAAAACTTGGATTTGAGATACAGTACGGAAGATATACAGGGAAATCGGGAGAAGAGAATTACGATGGAACTTGGAAAAGAGAGAATGGAGATACGATAGTTCTGGAGGTGAAAACCAGTACTTGGCCTATTGGTAGTGTAAGACAACTTGGAGAATACCTTGAGATACTATCCAAAAAAGAAGATATAAAAAATATTTTCGGTTTATATGTTATTGGCAAAGGGGATGTTCAACCACTGATAGAACAGATTCTTGGTAGCAAGTATAAAAATAGGATGCGTTTAATTCTATACTAATACCTGATGGAAATATTAAGTCTAAAAGAAGAGTTGGAGCCTGTTATAGGTGAAAAAAATGCTATTGGGAAAATCCAAAACATTCTTTTACCGATAGAAAGCATCAACATTGGAAACATCGTAAGACTCATTCTTGAAATAGCCACAACAAAATCAACAGCCGTGGAAGAAAAAATTAAGGAAAAGGAAAGAGAGAAAGTTCCCGAAGAGGAAGGAAATGAACCTTGGACAAAAGCCAAACTTCTCTCATACCTTAAAGATACAACACCTTATCAGAGATTACAACTCTCAGCTCTCGTGCAAGCAGACAAAGAACCAGTCACAAGTAAGACCGTAACCTTTCTAATGAATGAACTTGCTAAAAGGAGACTTTCTGAAGGAATAGATAAGAAAATAACAGGGAGAGATATTGCTGAGGCAAGAGCAGGTTTGAAAATGAGAAGAAAGCCGTTAAAAAAGGAAGATATAATTGAAAGTTCATGGAGTCAATCTGAACGGGATTATGTCTATGAAATTAAGGAGGATTACAAAGGAATCGTAATTGACTGGGTAAAGGGTGAAAAATTATGGATAAAGGAGGAAATAGGATAAATAATTGGGCATCTTACGATAACAGAGCGTATTTGGCTACGTGCCTTCGGCGCTTAGCCCAAATTTCCCTTCAGGAAACTTCAGATACGCTCGGGATGTTATGCACAAGGGTGACAAAAAATATAAACTCAAACAATTAACAACATAGAAACCTAAAAATAATAATATTATGAAAAAAATTGCTGAATTAACTTTTGGTTACAATGATGCAGTTAATTATAAAAAGCCTGAGAACCAAAACTTATTTAAAAAGTTTTTTTTTAAGACACCAGAGTTTCAGAAAATCTTTTCACCTACAACTTACTTTATTATTGGAGATAAGGGGACAGGAAAAACTGCTTATGCCACGTATTTGGTAAACAATGAAACTAATGGTCATAAGGGTTTTATAAATTTTATTAGTAATACTGACTATCCTAAATTCATAAAATTAAAAAATGACAATCATTTACAACTTTCTGATTATACAAATATTTGGAAAGTCTTAATTTATTTATTGCTTTCAGAACATATTCAAAGGGCTGAAATTTCTAAAGGTTTATTAAAGTTCAGTGATAAATTTCGCGCATTAAAAGAAGCTATAAATGAATATTACATCAACGCATTTTCTCCAGAAATTATTAATGCATTAAATTTTATTGAAAAATCAAAATTTTCAGCTCAAATTATTTCACAATATTTTTCAACTCTTGGTGAAAAGATTAAAGAAGGAAGTTTTACTCATTCAAAATTTCAGACTAATCTACTTTATATACAAAACCACTTTGAACAAGCATTAGAAAGCATTAATTTAAAATCAAATTATATTTTCTTCATAGATGGTATTGACATAAGGCCTGAAAATGTTGAATATCAGGAATATTTAGATTGCATAAAGGGACTTGCAAATGCAACTTGGGAATTAAATAATAATTTTTTTCCAAGTACAATATCAGCAGGTAAAATAAAAGTTATGCTTTTAATAAGACCTGATATTTTCAGTAATTTAGGAATGCAAAATATAAATAATAAAATTAAAGATAATTCTATATTGCTCGAATGGAGGACTAATTATCCTGAATACAGGACTTCTAAATTATTTCTTTTAGCTGACCGTTTACTAAGTTCACAGCAAGATGGTGAATATAATAATGGACAATGTTGGGATTCATACTTCCCATACAGACCTTATGTTGCAAAAAAATATGAACCATCTTTCATTCAATTCTTAAGATTTTCATTGTATCGGCCTCGTGATATAATAACAATGCTAGAATTTTTAAAAGATATTCATACTAGATCAAATAACTCAAATGAATATGTATTCCATGAAGAAGATTTCTTAAATTCAGAATTTCAAGAACAATATTCGAACTATTTGATGGGTGAAATTAAGGATTACCTATCATTTTATTATTCTGATTCAGACTATGAACATTTCAGAAAGTTCTTTGAATTTTTAAATGGTAAAAAAGAATTTACATATGATGATTTTATTGATGCCTTTAATAAACTAGAAGAACATTTAACAAAAAACAATATTACTAGACCAAGGTTTTTTGAATCTGCAGATATTTTCCTACAATTCCTATTTGAATTAAATGTTATTTGCTTCATTGAACTTACACCTAAAGGAAAGTTTATTCGTTGGTGCTTTAGAGAAAGAAATTATTCAAATTTACAACCAAAAGTTAAATCAGGATGCACATACTTAATTCATTATGGTTTGTTGAAATCCTTGAATTTTGGCAGAGATTACACAGTAAAAAAAAAGGTAAGAGTAATACAAAAAACAAACTATTTTAGAAATAAAAAAATTACAAAAAAATAACTATAGCACATAACAAAGGTTGTAGTAAATATGTGTTAACATTGGAAATCGGAGTATTTAACCTATTAAGTCGTTTTCGTCAAGGTATTAAAACATAATTCAGCACTACAACAATAGTTAAACTCACCACCGTTAGCAAACATGTCATTCCAATGGGATGCGTTAGCTATGAAAATCTAAGTTTAATAAAAATCAGCTAAATTTGATAATGGTTGCTGAGTAGCGAAGCATACCGATGCAACGGTTTATGGCCAACATTATAACTTTTTACTGAACTCAATGATGAGTCCGGTATAAAAAACATGTTTAATTTTATCAAAACAAGTTATATTGTTAATTGTCAGCATTATAAAAAATATTATAAAATTTCTTTTAACTTTATAAACTTTATAAACTTTATGAACTTTACGAACTTTACGAACTTTATGAACTTTCAACTTTATAAACTTTTTAGACTGAACTCAATGATGCATCTCGTAAAGAACGCCAGAAATGCAAAGTGTTTAAAATCAGCGATCTATAAATCCACCTCATACCTTACGCCCAACGCCCAACGCCCAACGCCTTACGTTTAACGTCTCACGTCTTACGTCTCACGTCTCACGTCTCACGTCTCACGTTTCACGTTTCATGTTTAAAGTCTTATGTGCCTTTTGTGTATAAACTTTTTAGACTGAACTCATTTATTAAATAACATTCATCAATTTCTTCTTAAAATCCTAAGTACTAATTCCTAAACAATTTCTAAATCCAAAATCATAATATCAAAACTTATTTTACCTTCTTTTAAATCATATTGTTTTAAATTTAGAATTTAGAGTTTATCAATGCCTTTTACCTTTTGCCTTCTACCCTTTAACTTTATGAATTCTAATTTGTAATTTGTAATTCGTAATTTCTAATTCGTAATTCGTAATTTCTAATTCGTAATTCGTAATTTCTAATTCGTAATTCGTAATTTCTAATTCGTAATTTCTAATTCGTAATTCGTAATTCGTAATTCGTAATTCGTAATTTCTAATTGGTAATTTTATGTAAACTTGCTAAATTTTATTTTGTTATAAGTCAGGAGTTCTGATTTTTAGGGTTATCTTTGCTGCTTCAAATATCAAATTATATGAAACCCATATATTTTTCAATGGCAATCACAACAGTTATAAAATCAGCTATATATGGGTTCCATCATACCATTAAAAATTAATTTTATGACGATGAAACTAATTAACAGGTTCATTTTAGCTCTTTTGGTGGTTTTTGGCATATTAACAGTTCAGGCGCAGCAGCAGGTAACCATTAAGATACTCGAAACCAGCGATGTGCATGGTGCAATATACCCGTACGATTTTATTCGGAATGTGCCTGCCGATGGCAGTTTGGCTCGGGTATATACATACATAAAGCATGAGCGTAGCAACCCACACCAGCAGGTTATTCTGCTCGATAATGGCGATATACTTCAGGGGCAACCAACCGTTTATTACTCAAACTTTATTGATAGTACAAACGCCAACATAGTATCGCAGGTGCTGAACTACATGGGCTATGATGCTGCAACGGTTGGCAACCACGATATTGAGGCTGGTCCTGCCGTTTACCGTAAGGTTGAGCAGGAGCTGAAATTCCCATGGATGGCTGCCAATGCGATTAGCACAGTTACAGGTAAGCCTGCTTTTAAGCCTTACCATGTGTTGGAACGTAATGGCGTAAGGATTGCGGTTTTGGGGCTCATAACGCCAGGTATTCCAAAATGGTTGCCCAAAATTCTTTGGCCTGACATGCAATTTACCGATATGGTTGAGTCGGCCAGGTATTGGGTTGAGTATATTCAAAAAGAGGAGAAGCCCCACGTGATAGTTGGGTTGTTCCATTCCGGATACGATAGCTCGTACGGCGGTGCCGGAGCAAAGGAATATCTTAATGAAAACGCCTCGCTGCTGGTTGCCCGGCAGGTACCTGGTTTTGATGTTATTCTTATTGGGCACGACCACAAGCGGTATGCGAGCAAGGTCGCCAATACTAAAGGTGATTCGGTACTGGTACTCGATCCTGGCGCATCGGCAAGGTTACTGTCCGAGGCTACCATCACCTTAACCCTAAATGAACATGGTATGGTGGAATCAAAAATGGTTGATGGCAGGTTGGTTGAAATGAAAAACTTTGAGCCCGATACCGCTTTTATGGAGCATTTTGCCGAATTTTATAATAAGGTAGCTCATTTTGTGAACAGACCCATTGGGCGGTTCACAAAACCCATTTCAAGTGCAAATGCTTACTTTGGCCCAACTGAATTCATGGATTTCATTCACGATGTTCAGCTTCACATTTCTGGCGCCGACGTATCGTTTGCCGCACCGCTTTCATTTGTTTCAAGTATCGATTCGGGGGAAATTACCGTAAGCGATATGTTTAAGCTATACCGGTTTGAGAACTTCCTTTATACCATGAAGTTAACGGGAAAGGAAATTGATGGTTTTCTTGAACATGCCGTATCGCTCTGGTTTAACACCATGACCGGGCCTAACGATAATCTTATTCGTTTTGTGGATGATAATGGCCGTAAACGACTGTATGCCAACTACTACAATTTCGATTCGGCCGCAGGTATTTACTACACCATTGATGTTTCCAAACCTGCAGGCGACCGTGTAACAGTAACAAGCATGGCCAACGGATCGCCTTTTGATCTGAATAAAACGTATAGCGTTGCAATCAATTCGTATAGGGGCAATGGCGGAGGGGGTCATTTAACCGAAGGTTCAGGAATACCACATGCTGAACTTGAAAAGCGCATGGTTCGCTCAACCGATAAGGACTTAAGGTTGTACATGATGAAGTATATTGAAAAGCAGGGTGTGCTTACCCCTCAATGTCATTACTTCTGGAACATTGTACCGCAGGAGTGGGTGAATAGCGCCATTGAGCGTGATAGGAAAATACTTTTTAGTAGTAGGCCTAACGATTAAATGCCATGAATTTTTACGATGCAGTCGGGCAGTTCGACGATGGACGTCTGCTTCCGTTGGTTGAGGAGTTTTATACCCTGCAGGGGGAAGGCTATCACACAGGTAGGGCTGCCTACTTCATCCGAATAGGTGGGTGTGATGTAGGGTGTTCGTGGTGCGATACCAAGATGTCGTGGAATCCTGATGTTTTTCCACCTGTAAAGGTTGATGAAATAGTTGAGCGTGCAGCCTCATTTCCTGCAAAAGCCGTTGTGGTAACGGGTGGAGAGCCAACCCTTTACCCGCTCGATTACCTATGTGATGAGCTCAGGAAGCGGGGCATACAAACTTTTATCGAGACATCTGGCGCTTACCCCTTAACCGGGCAATGGGATTGGATTTGCCTGTCACCCAAAAGTCAACAACCACCTGTTGAGGGTATTCACATGATGGCCGATGAGCTCAAGGTAATCATCTCATCGCCCGACGATTTTGAGTGGGCTGAGAAGAATGCGGCAAAGGTAAAGGCTACCTGTCAGCTGTTCCTTCAACCCGAATGGAGTGTTTACAAAACAATGATCCCCATCATTGTCGATTACATCATGCTCAATCCCAAATGGAGGGTTTCGTTGCAGGCGCACAAGTTCATGAAAATACCTTAATAATGACAGGTAAATAGGTTAAAAGTTAAAAGTTAAAGGTAAAAAAGCG
>DFYV01000066.1 GCA_002383425.1 Bacteroidales bacterium UBA4073
GAATACATATGATAGTTGATGGTTGATGGTTGATGGTTGATAAGCGTTGTTAGTTGTTCGTTGTTCTGAAAAAGGAATCTTTAATTCGTAATTTGTAATTTTGAATTTGGAATATTGAATCTGGAATCTGGAATTTTGAATTACTCCCCCTTTGAAAAGGGGGTTGGGGGGATTGACTGATGGTTGTTGGTCATTCGTTGTTCGTTGTTCTGATAAAGGAATCTTTAATTCGTAATTCGTAATTCGTAATTCGTAATCTGAAATCTGGAGTCTTGAATCTGAAATTTTGAACCCTGAACTTTATCCTTTATCATTTATCCTTTAACCTCATCCTTTGGTTCTGAAAAATTTGATTGAGTAAATAATTAGCTTTGGTGTTGACTTTTTCTAACTATTTTGCAATATTTACGTTAAAATTTTTTTAAAGCTTTAAGCTATGGACAACTTTAGGATTTTCCTGTTAAACATAATTATCATTACATGTTTTTCAACCATGGCTTTCGGCCAAGACTGGAATACCATTTTTACACTCGAAACCGATGCAGAGTACTACATGGCTGAGGGTAATTTTTCAAGAGCAGCCGATACCTACGCTAAAGCGTTAAAGAAATTCCCCGAAAGCGCAAACTTAAAGTTTAAAATTGCATACTGCTTGCTCAAAACATCCGACAGAAAGCCCGAAGCCATAAGTTACCTGGAAGAAGCGGTAGCAAAGGTATCGGACAGGTACGATGCCAAATCGCTGAAAGAACCCAACTCACCACCCGAAGCCTTTTATCACCTTGGCATAGCATATATGCTCCAGAACGACTTTGATAATGCCACAAAGGCATTTAAAGAATATGAAAAATTCCTTGAACCCAAAGATGAACAAGCTCGTCGGATGGTTGAGCAAGCCTTAACCAGCTGCGAAAACGCAAAAAAATTCCAAAAAAACCCAATTGGAGTAAACTTTCACCGGTTAGGTCCGGACTTTAACAATGAAAATGACAATTTCAACCCCGTTGTCTCGGGCGATGGAAACACGCTTGCCTATACCGTTAGAACCACAAACGGGAATAAAATTTTCATATCAAAAAAAGATGAAAATGGGAATTGGGCTAAACCGTTAGACATTACCCGAAATCTTGGGAAAAATCTAACCACATCATTTCTATCGTACGAAGGAACTGAATTGTACCTCATTGAGAACGATCCCAAAAATTCCGACATCGTAATTAGTTTTTTAGAAAAGCGAAAATGGTCATCGCCTGTAAAAGCAGCCAAACCCATTAACTCAAAGGTAAACGAGACCCATGTGTGTGTAACCCGCGAGGGGAATACCGTTTATTTCACCAGCGACCGTAAAGGTGGACAAGGTGGGTTCGACATTTGGGTTTCAACCATTAACAACGCCCGATGGAGCGACCCCATTAACCTTGGTCCGAATGTTAACACCCCCCTCGATGAGGCAACCCCATTCCTTTCGCCCGATGAGAAATATCTTTTTTTCAGCTCCCAGGGGCATAACACCATGGGAGGGTTCGACGTGTTTTACACAAACCTTCAGGGAAGCCCTAATGTTAAAAACATGGGATATCCCTTAAATACTCCAGGCGATGAAATCTTCTACTTCCCAACCAACTTAACATCGGGTTATACATCAAATTTCAGCCCCGATGGCTTTGGCAAACTCGATATTGCCGAGGTAGAAATTATACCTCTGGTTGATGCAAAACTTAACATCCTATTGGCCGATAATGCACCGCAGGATAAGTACTATAACGTTACCGTAACAAATAGCACAAACGGTGAAACTATGGAAACCAAATCCGTTAAAGGGAAAACGCAACTAAATATTAAAGTAAAACCAGGGGAATACACCATTACTGCCCAAGGCGATGGTTTTGAAGAGACAAAAACATCTCTGAAAATTCCTGATAGACCCGACAAGGCAGAATATCAGGTAAGCCTGATGATAAATCCTAAAATAGTACAACAACCCGTAGCCCAACTTGAACCCCCAAAAGAAGAAACCAAACCCGAAACATTACCCGAAGCAAAGCCAATAGAGAAACCAAAAGTTGAGGAACCCAAGTACGAAACCCGAACAGCCAAAGCACTTCCTCCAACGCCACCACAACCATCAGCTCCAATACCCCGTATGGACTTTGATAAAACTTCAGCTACTGCTACTCTTGCCAAGGCTACCTACTCGGTTCAGCTGATGGCATCGCTTCATCCTGTTGATTATAGCTATTTTAAAATCGATAGTATTAGTGTAACCATATCGCCCGATGGTTATTACAGGTACAGTGTAGGTTATACCGATAATCTTCAGGAAATAGAAGAACTCCTCCAAAAAGTTCGTAACCACGGATATAACAACGTGTGGGTGAGAATTAACCGCGAACACCCAGGATATACCATCCAATTCCTTGCCCTCCAAAAACCAAAAAGCATCAAGCATTTCGAAGGGCTATCCGACGTTATGGTTTACCGGAGTAGCGATGGTATTTACAGGTACTGTGTGGGTAAATACTCATCACCTGAAGAGGCATCGGCCGATTTACAAAAAATCACAAACCTTGGATACTCCGGAGCATTTGTAAGAGTTCTTGGGAAATAAACCCGAATTGAATTAGACCTACTCATCGACAAACAATTCATATCCCCCTTTAACTAAAACATTTGTAAGGGTTGAGTCAAACACCTGAACTATAGTGTCCTGAACTATACCAACCTGCAAGGGCACTTTCTTAAAATGCAAGTTAGCCGAATCGGATTCTACTTGTACATAAACAATGTTTTTTCCCCCCAGCTGATGAAGGGCTGTACTTGGTAACGCCCAACCATCATTAAAATTGGTAAAAACTTTTGCTGAAACCCTCATCCCACTAACCAACACTGCTTTGGGAAATTGTGATATGCTAGCAAAACACTCCACTGCCTTATTCTCAGTATTAGCATCGAGCCCAACGGAAATTACATTACCATTTATTGTATTGTTAGTCCCTGGCAAAGCTATTTCGACATTTTGACCCGTTTTAACTGAGTGTACTTGGTTAATAAACACATAAAATTTTAACAAAAAATTCTGGGTATCAATTACTTCAGCAATAGGACTATCAGTTGTTACAGGTTTACCTATTGCCGTTTCAACTCTTGAAACGGTTCCATCGATGGGCGAAATAAGATACGCCTCGCCCGAAAAATTCCCTTTAAGAATTTCGTCAGGGTCAAGTCCTATCTTGCTAAGCAAAATTCTGTAGGAATGAAGTTTAGCTTTTAGTGTGTGGTATTCGCTCTCGGCCTGCAGCAACTCCTTATGGGATGCAATGCCATTCTGCGACAATTGAGCTAATCGCTCATAGTTTGCATTGGCCATAAGATGCTGGTTATAAACCTCCACAAAAGCTGTTTGAGTATTCATAACCTCGGGTCCCTCAATAACAACTACTGGTTGTCCTTTACTAACTTTTGCTGAAGGATTTACTTTAATGGTTTTAATAATTCCTTCCACAGGTGATGTTACGTAAGCTTTAGCATTAGGTTTTGGCTCAATTATTCCTTGAACAGTAATAAAATCGGCAAATTTGACTTTGGATACTTTGCCAATTTCCATGTTCATGGCGCTGAACTGTTGTGCCGAAACAGTTACCAAGCTATCGGCTAAAGGTGACTCATCGGTCTGATTATTTTTCACAGAGCAAGATAATAGGATACTTGCAGTAATGACTATCAAGAATAAGTTCATCTTCATTTTACTATGTTTACTTTGATATTATAAACTACAGGATTATTTAGTTTTTCGCTTAAAAGTCCAAAATTTCATTCCTTCGAAATTTTCAAATACTGCGTAAAGCAGGGGAAGAACAATCATGGTAAGCATGGTCGAAGTAATTAAACCACCAATAACAACAGTGGCAAGAGGGCGTTGGACCTCAGCACCAGCCGAGTTGGAGATAGCCATGGGCAAAAAGCCCATTGCCGCTGCCAGGGCGGTAAGTAAAACTGGTCGTAGCCTATCGCGGGTTGCCCTCATTACACGCTCCCTTAAGTTTTGAACACCCTCCGCTTTAAGTTCTTTTAGATGTTCAATAAGTACAATACCGTTCAGCACAGCCACCCCAAAAAGGGCAATGAAACCAACCGCAGCCGAAATGCTGAAGGGCAAACCTCGAACCCATAACATCACTATACCTCCAATAACCGAAAGAGGAACAGCAGAATAAACCATTATGGCATCCTTTATTGAATGGAATGCAAAATGTAGAAAAATAAATATTAAGGCTAAAGCAACGGGAACAGCCACAAGTAATCGGTTACTAGCATTCCTTAAGTTTTCGAACTGTCCGCCATATTCCACGTAATAACCAGCAGGTAGAGTTAACTTACTATCGAGAATTTTTTGTATATCCTTGACCACCGATTCCAAGTCGCGATTGCGTACATTTACGCTAATCACAACCCTGCGGTGCGTGTTATCGCGTGAGATTTTTGCGGGGCCCGTGGTGTATTCAACATAAGCCAACTCAGCCAAAGGGATTAAATCAGCACCGGGGACTTTAATAAGAAGGTTTTTGACATCATCTACATTTTGCCTGTAACTACCGGCTAACCTTACCACTAAATCGAAACGTTTTTCGCCCTCAAAAATATTTCCGGCCGCAGAACCAGCAAATGCAGCTGAAACCACCTTATTAAGATCATCAACCGTAATACCGTAAACTGCTAGTTTTTCGTGGTTATACTTTATGCTTATCTGTGGTAAACCTACCGTTTTTTCCATAATAATGTCGGCAGCTCCAGGCACTCCATCAATTAGCCTTTTAACCTCAAGAGCTTTCCCATTCAACACATCCAGATCTTCGCCAAAAATTTTAATTGCCAGGTCGGCTCTAACCCCTGTAATTAACTCATTGAAACGCATCTCGATGGGTTGAGTGAACTCATACTCCACATTAGGAATCACCGAAAGGGCTTCCTTAAACTTTGCGGCAAGTTCCTCCTTACTATTAGCGGTAACCCAAAGTTTTTTCGGTTTAAGTTTAATTATCATATCAATTTCTTCCATTGACATTGGGTCAGTTGGTACCTCAGCCGCACCAATACGGCTAACAATTTTATCTACCTCAGGAAAATTTTCAATAAGAATTTTTTCCATCATGGTTGTAAGCTCTGTGGTTCGAGTAAGTGAAGTCCCTGTTTTGAGCACAGGCTGAATGACAAAATCGCCCTCGTCGAGGGTGGGAACAAACTCGGCGCCAAGTTTGGTAAACAGCCAACCTGAAAAAATTAAAGCAACCAGAGCCGTTCCAAGCACCCAGCGTTTGTGATCGTAAGACCACTCCATAACTGGTTTATATGAGGCATGAACCATTTTCATTACCCATTGAGTTAATGGCCATGGTTTTTTCTGCGGGCGGAGGAATAGCGATGTAGCAACTGGTAACCATGTAAAACCAAAAAACATAGCGCCAAGTAATGCAAAACTGAACGAAAGCGCCATAGGCCTGAACATCTTGCCCTCGACTCCGGAAAGTGAAAGAATAGGAATAAAAACAATAAGAATGATAAGTTGCCCAAATATGGCGGAGTTCATCATTTTTGATGCACCTTCGAACGAGATGCTATCGTACAAACGCTTCCTTTGCTCACCAACACTTTCCGAAATATCATCGGTTTTTAATGTAAGTTTCAAAACAATAAACTCTACAATAATAACAGCGCCATCAATAATGATACCAAAGTCAAGGGCCCCTAAACTCATCAGGTTGGCATCAATTCCAAAGATGTACATTGCCGATATGGTAAATAAAAGTGACAAGGGTATTAGCGACGATATAACCAAAGCAGCCCTTAGGTTTCCCAAAATAATCAGCACGACAATAAAAACTATTAAACACCCGAAAATCAAATTTTCAAGTATTGTAAGGGTGGTTTTTGAGATTAACTCGCTACGTTCAACAATTGGATTGATAAAAACGCCCTCGGGCAAATGCTTTTGAAGTTCATCAACACGTTGTTTAACGGCTTCAATAACTTTGTTTGAGTTAGCATCTTTCAGCATCATGATTTGCCCCATCACCTTTTCACCCTGACCATTTGCAGTAATGGCACCAAACCTATTGGCATGCCCTTCGCGAACCATAGCCAAATCGGCAACCCGAACCGAAAAACCGTTACTTGTTGCAACGGGAATTTGTTCAATATCGGGAATCGACTTAAGCAAGCCTTCACCTCGGACAAAAAAACTTTGATTATTGCGTTCA
This sequence comes from Bacteroidales bacterium UBA4073, assembly GCA_002383425.1. Classification (GTDB taxonomy): domain Bacteria; phylum Bacteroidota; class Bacteroidia; order Bacteroidales; family Tenuifilaceae; genus Tenuifilum. Next base: position 6,255 of record DFYV01000066.1, read on the forward strand.
ATATAAGCCCCGCCGGCAATACCATTGTTCTTTTCTAAGGCATCCAGAACATCAATAATTGATAATCCATACTGAGCCATCCTTTGCTGATCGATGGCCACTTCGTACTGTTTAAGGTAACCACCCCATGTATTAACCTCAACAACTCCAGGAATACCCGAGAGTTGACGTTTGACGTACCAGTCCTGTATGGTACGCAACTCGGTAGTGGTGTACCTTTCCTCATATCCAGGTTTTACATCAAGCACGTACTGGTATATTTCACCCAAGCCTGTGGTAATAGGCCCCATACTGGGCTCACCGAAACCTTGCGGAATGTTTGCAGTGGCCGCCTTTAGCTTTTCTGCTATTAGCTGACGTGGCAGGTAGGTCCCAAGTTTATCGTCAAATACAATGGTTACAACCGATAATCCAAATTTTGAAATGGAACGGATTTCTTGCACTCCTGGAAGATTCGACATTTCGAGTTCAACAGGATATGTCAGAAATAGCTCCACATCTTGAGTCGATAGATTCCGGCTGGTGGTTATCACCTGTACCTGATTATTAGTAATATCAGGAACAGCACCTAAAGGAATTTGGGTTACTGCATAAACACCAAAAAGGGCAATGGTTAGCGTTAGCAAAATCACTATTAGTTTGCTCCCGATGCTAAATTTTACGATCTTTTCAATCATTTTCAGAAAAATAGTAAAAATTACGATTTATTATAACAGCGATAAAATCAAAAAGTTTTAAAAAATGTAAAACCTAAACCTTAATGCCCATCACTAAAACATCGTCGGTTTGCTCGTTAGCGCCCCGCCACTGGTCAAAAGTATAAGCGAGTACCTGCTCAATGTATGTATAGGGTTGATGCTGATTTTCAGAGAGTAGATTTTTCAGTCGTGCCGATGAGAACTTTTTGCCTGCTTCCTCGGCGCCAAATTGATCGGGAAAGCCATCGGTAAAGGCAAAAATCAAATCGTCTTTTGCAAGTTTTACTCGCTGATTACTAAAAATTAGTTGCTTTGCATCCCAGCCAATTCGGTATATATCGGGTTTAAGCTTAACAACCCTGCCATTACGGGTGTAGTAGAGGGGCAAATTGGCACCACAAAAATCTATTTCCATGGTTTGGTGGTCAAAAACTGCCAGGGCAATTTCCATTCCATCATGGATGCTTTTTTGCGACTGCGAAAAAAATTCAACTACACGCTCGTTGGTGTTGGAAAGAATTCGGGCAGGATTATGAAAATTACATTCCTTAACAGCATTACGCAATGCATTCTCGCAAATAACACTAACAATGGCACCTGGCACACCATGCCCGGTACAATCGGCTACGGCAAAAACCGATAGGTTAGCTTTATGATAATACCAGTAAAAATCGCCACTTACAAAATCCTTAGGCCTATAAAAGACAAAAGCATCAGAAAAGTTACTTTTAAGCTCATGGATTGCAGGGAACATAGAGCTTTGCAGAAATTTAGCATACATAATGCTTGCCATTATCTGCCTGTTCTTATCATCAACAATTTCAAGTTGTTCCCTCAACTCTACAGTTCGTTTCTCAACCATGACCTTAAGTTCCTGCTGGCGTTCCTTAAGAAGTTTAATTCTACGGCTAACGTACCAGTAAATGAGCAAACCCAATGAAATGATTACGAGAAACCTAAACCACCATGTTCCCCAAAAAGGTGGCGCAATAAAAATTGGCATCGATACCACTTCGTTCGACCATACGCCATCGCTATTAGCGGCTTTAAGATGAAAACGGTAAGTATTACCGGGTTTAAGGTTACTGTAAACTGCTTGCTGGCTTTTACTTTCGATCCAACTTTTATCAAGACCCTCTAAAAACCACGCATACCTGACTCCCTGTGGATTCTTAAAACTTATTCCTGCAAACTCAAAAGTAATATGGTTTTGCCAGTAGCTTAATTTTAAGTCGATAGGAAGCCCTGTAAGTTCGTCAACAGAATCTGTATATTCAGCCCAATTGGTTGGTTGCGAACGTAATAGTAAATTGGTAATGGTTACTTTGGGGGGAACATTGTTGATAATATCATAATTTTTCTGGTAATGGGCAAGACCACCATTAGTGGCAATCCAGAATCCACCCTCACCATCACCTAAAATACCATTAAGGTTGATTTCCAGATCGGGTAAGCCTTCGTTTGAGCCGTAATGCTTCAGCTCTACTTTCCCCTTATCGTATTCAGCCAAGTCAATTCTATCAAGGCCCAGGTTTGTTCCAATCCAGAGATACTTTTCATCGGCATATAGAACATAAATCAAATTGGACGAAATACCATCGGATTCCTTTAGCTGCTTAACATGAAGCCCATCGTAGAAGTACACTCCGTTATTTCGGGTGCCAAACCAGATATTTCCTTTTAAATCTTGTGTTAAGGTAGAAATTTCGGAATTGCTTTCAATATCGTTAAAACGAAAAGGTATTCCATTTTCTATGTAGAAAATACCATTGAAACGGTTTCCTATCCACATTCGGTTCCGCAAGCTGTCATAATGAATCTTTTGAATAAATATGCCACCAGTATCGCCTTTAAAAAGTGGAAAGTGATTGAAGTTGATACCATTAGCCGATAAAAATAAACCCTTTGAGGTGGCAACCCAAATTCGCTTTTGCCTATCTTCTAAAATATCGTCAATTCTTACCCGCTCATGGGGTAGTAAGGGTAACCGACTGAAATTGTACCCTTTATCTAAACCTGCATAGGTTGCAAGGTTTAATCCTGCATTACTGGTTCCAACATAAATTCGCCCATCGGAGGATTCAAAAATTTTTCCTATGTAGTTATCGGGTAGCCCTTTTTTTATGGAATACCTGTAAACTTTACCAGGGGCGATAACAGTTAATCCCTCCCCTATGGTTCCAACCCATAGATATTTATTGGTTGTGTATCCAATTCCCCACACCTTATTACCCGTTAGGCCTTCGGAGGTTGTCAAACTTGTAAATATTTCACCCTTTTGAATTGCTATTCCGTTGTTTGTTAGAATCCAAAGGTTCTTCTCATGATCAACATACAGCTTAGTAGGAATATCGGGTAAACCATTAGCAATTCCAATAGACTTATATATACTATCAATTTCAAGATTGAATGAATGAAGTGCTACCTGATCGGAACCCTCTGCCTTTCCAATACACCAAACCTGACTTCCAATGGTAACGAAGCGAAAAATATCTATTTTCCCTGCAATTGAATGCTTTACCTTTACAAGTCTTTTACCCTGGAGTTTATAAAGCCCTTTGCTTGTGCCAACAAAAATTTCGCCGTTACTATAATCAGAGCAAGAGTTCACATACACTGCTGGGTCAATATCAACCAAAGTGAAAATGCTGTCATTCAATACATAAAGATTCCCTTTATAACCCACAAGAACATCTCCTGAGTCGGAATGAAACACGAAATCGGTTAATTGTCGATCCTGAAAGATAGGACCAATGGCAATATTAACAGGGACTGGTAGCTGGTATCTCTTTATTTTTAATTGTCCATTTATGTAGATGACATTAAATATGCCGTAATTGCTTAAACCCCATACCCCATTAGAGGATTTATCGAGTGAAACAACCTCGCCAATTGAATCTTTTGGAATAGATAATACCTTATTCCCCCTCACCATGTTGAGCCCAAACAAAGAACCTGTCCAGATGTCGCCAATGCCATCAACTACAACATCGGTCAAACGGGTGTAGTTAAGGCCATCCCTGGTGGTTAAGTATTTAAACTCAAATCCATTGTAGCAGCAAAGCCCACCCCCTGTCGAAAGCCAAATCCTACCCTGCTCATCCTGATCGATTCCGGTAACTAAGGAATGAAGCAACCCGTTTTTAATACCAATAATTTCGATGTTGTAACGCTGGGAAAACGATGTCACCGCCGAGATCAAAAATAATATCACAAGAGCAATGCGCATGCTTTTCGGGTTAAATTAACCATATAAATATATGAATTTGAAAGTATTAATCCTATAACTTGCGTAAAAAACTTACACCAAAAGAGTAATTGCTAAATTTGCAGCATCAAATAACAGGTATGGAAAGAGTTGTTGTTGGCCTTTCGGGAGGGGTTGATTCAAGCGTTGCCGCTTATATGCTAAAGCAGCAAGGCTATGAAGTTATTGGCATGTTCATGAAGAACTGGCACGATACCACCGGGGTGCTAAAGGGCGATTGTCCATTTGACGACGATAAGCAATTTGCCGAAATGGTTGCCCGTAAGCTGAACATACCTTTCGAATTTGTTGACCTGAGCGACCAGTACCGTAAACGCGTTGTGGATTACATGTTCAACGAGTACTCAAAAGGGCGCACCCCAAACCCCGATGTACTCTGCAATAGGGAAATAAAATTTGATGCTTTTATGGACGCCGCATTAAAGCTTGGCGCAAAGTATGTGGCAACTGGACATTACTGCCGCAAAGAGGTAATTTATAAAGATAACCAACCCATATACAGGCTTCTTGCAGGGGCGGACCCTAATAAAGACCAAAGCTATTTTCTGTGCCAGCTAAACCAAGGTCAGCTGAGCAGGGCCTTATTTCCCATTGGTCACCTGCTAAAACCCGAAGTCAGAAAAATTGCAGCCGAACTCGGTTTAGCCACCGCTGAACGAAAGGACTCGCAGGGAATTTGCTTTGTTGGTAAAGTTGATCTCCCGGTTTTTCTTCAGCAAAAACTCAAAGCAAAAAAAGGCAAGATAGTTGAAATACCTCGGGAATTTTACAGCCAGAAAACCATTGGCAACAAAAATGAATTGGAATCACTTTCGGAACCCTACACCTATAAAATTTCCGATGGAAAAGTAGTAGGCGAACATCAGGGCGCCCAATTTTTTACAATAGGTCAGCGTAAAGGATTAAATGTTGGAGGTAAAGCAGAACCCCTATTTATCATAGCTACTGACATCGACAATAACATTGTTTACGTGGGTATGGGGCAAAGCCATCCCGGGCTGTACCGTTCAGGTTTATACATGAAAACCAATGAGGTACACTGGATTCGTCCCGATTTGGCAATTCCTGAAGAGTTATCGGTAAAAGTTCTGGCACGCATCCGGTACCGTCAGCCGCTCCAAAACGCAACCCTACACAATACCAGTAACGGCTTCTACCTCATCTTTGAAACACCTCAACGCGGAATAACGGCAGGCCAATTTGCTGCCTGGTACATCAACGATGAACTTATCGGTTCAGGGGTTATAGATAGATAGGCATTGAATATTTTACCAATTTATGAGTATGCTCCGAAAACCACGAAAGCACGANNAGAACGATAGAACGATAGAACGAAATGGGAGAAATAAGAACACATATCGGTTTTAATCACTATGTACACAAATCCAGACCAGTGGAAATTATGAAAATCTTTATACATCTCGTAACATCTTGCCATCGTGCTATCTCTCAATCGTTCGTATTTTTATTTTGCATGCAATGAAAGAGACTTTTCGAAATTGACTCATTTATGTTATATTTGTTCAGGGAACATAATTCAAAGGAGAATAGCCTTGAATAAATTTTTCGAAATTTTTCCAATACTCAGTCTGCTGGCAGTAAGTGTTTCCTCTTACGGCCAGAGTTCAATACTGGTTAACAACTTTGACAAAAAAGATTATCGGGCAGGCAATCAGAACTGGTCTATCAACCTTGGAAAACAACCGTACATACTTTTCGGCAACAATAATGGCTTGCTTTACTACGATGGAGCCACATGGAAAAACAAACCCCTGCCCGAAAACACAACTATACGCTCAGTTTTAGCCACAAAAGAAAGGATATACATTGGTACCTTTGAAGATTTTGGGTATTTTGAAATTTCGGATAACACGGTAGGCGAATACATCACGCTTGCTAAACCATTCAAATCGCAAATCCATAACGAGGAATTTTGGCGCATAGTAGAATTAAACGGTATTGTTTACTTTCAAAGTTTCGGGACAATCTTTTATCTCTCAGAAAATAAAATTGGCAGGATACCATTTGATTTTTCAATTCTTTTACTCATGCAAGCCGGAGAAGAAATATTTACCCAAGCCATTAATGGTGAACTCTACAGGGTTGATACATCAGGCCTCAAGCTGGTAAAAGGAAGCGAGATTTTCAGAAATACCGAAGTAAAATCGGTTGTAGTACTAAACCACGATACCCTTTTTCTGACATCATCAATGGGTATCTATAAATTTTGGGGTAACGCCTTCACCCCCTGGAAAACCGATACTGATAATCAACTCATAAAATCGAACCCCAATGTAGCTGCATGCCATGCAGGTAAACTTGCCATAGGAACAATACTGGAGGGGATTTTTGTGTTCAATGCCAATGGGGTATTGGTAAATCACATCGACGCCAGGCTGATTCTCAATAATACGATACTTTCGATGCAGTTCGACACATTGGGAAATCTTTGGGTTGGGAAAGATAAAGGTATAAGCTATGTGGCATTCAACTCACCTATCAGTACTTACGTGAAAGAGAAGGAAAGCTTTGCAACCTATTCCGCTACACTTGTTGAAAACACGCTCTACCTTGCAACCAACCAGGGGGTTTACACCTATTCCCTCAATGAAAAGGGTGAATTCGAGAATCGAGGCATAATTGATGGTACCCAAGGGCAATGCTGGTTTACAAAACAGGTTGGGAATGAGCTCTACTTTGGCCTCAACAACGGAACCTACAGGTACTCAAATGGAATCCTGACCAGGATTTGCAGCATTTCTGGTGGTTATAACCTTGAACGTTTTGGAATAGAACCCAACCTATTCATTCAAAGTACCTACATAAATTTAGTTACCTATATCTATGAAAATGGCAGTCTTAAAGTAAATACAATTATCCCAAACTACCGCTCACCTACACGGTTTCTGCAAATCGATTTTCAGAACTATATATGGTTAGGGCATACCGTCACAGGGATATACAGGGCTCAAATCAGCCAGGAGCTTACCGAAATTTTAAAGCTTGATACATTAGGCGCAAAAAATAGCTTGAACATCAACACTAACAGAATATATAAAATTGAAAACCGAATAGTTGTGCCCACACAAAAAAATATTTTACGGTGGGACGATGTATCGAAGCATTTCATTCCATATAATGAAATTAACTACCAGCTCCAGGGCTTTGAAAAAAGTAAAGCGATAATCCCGTTACCATCCAATAACTACTGGTTCATAAAAGATGACGAATGGGGTTTGTTCGAAATCCGTTACGGTGAGGCAAAACTTAAATACAGAATACTGCCCCATGCATATAACATCGAAATGGTTGATGGATACGAAAATATTGTAAGCCTAAATGATAGCCTTCAGCTAATTTGTCTCGACAACGGGTTCTCAATTCTTAACCTGAAAATGTTCGATAGGGTACAGGTTGATACTCACCAACCAGTTATTACCGAAATTACTGCATGGAATGCTCAACAGAATGTCAAAACCATCTCCCGACAGAATAGAAATAATGAATTCATTATTCCCTGGCAAAAAAATAATGTCTCTTTTTCATTTACATCGAACGATGTTATCGGTCTCAAGCACTACTACCAATATAAACTCGAAGGGGTAGATAGAGAATGGAGCGATTGGGTATCCCACACATCAATCGAGTACAAAAGATTATCGCCCGGTACATATAGGTTTAGGGTACGAACGCTCAACTCTAAGGGTCATATCACCCCAAATTCAACTGTAACCATAAGGGTTTCCCCTCCCTTTTACGCCTCATGGATTGCAATATGCATATACATCGTAATTACCCTTGCGGTTACCTCAGTATCAAGGGCATCGTACAAACGAAAGGTAAAAAAACATTACGAAGAGAAACGCAAAATTGAGCTGGAAAATATCCAAAAAGAGAAAGAAGAAAAGGAAAAGTTAATCATAAAACTGCAAAACGAAAAACTACAAGCCGATATTGAAAACAAAAATTCGCAGCTTGCCCTGAATACAATGGCATTAGTAAGAAAAAACCAGCTCTTACAGGGTATTACTCACGAACTCGAAGGATTAAAAAATGAACTTGGGTACCGCATTCCCAACAAGCACTACGGTAGAATTAATAAGCTAATCACGCAAAACATTGAAAGCGATCACGAATGGGATATTTTTGAAAAGCTATTCGACCAGGCCCACCAAAACTTTTTCAAACGGCTTAAAGAGTCATACCCTACCCTAACAGCAAGCGACTTAAGGCTTTGCGCTTACCTACGCATGAACCTTTCATCAAAAGAAATTGCGCCACTGCTCAACATCACTATTCGTGGCGTTGAAGAAAGAAGATACCGGTTAAGAAAACGTTTGGAACTTGACACCAACGAAAGTCTAAACGATTTCATCCTAAAATTTTAGTGCGTTTCACCGTAGCTTTAATGGTTGTTCGTTGTTCGTTGTTCGTTGTTCGGAAAATTAGTTGATGGTTGATGGTTGATA
>DFYV01000065.1 GCA_002383425.1 Bacteroidales bacterium UBA4073
CCCGAACAATCAACAACGAACAACGTTTAACGTTTAACGTTTAACGTCTAACGCCTAACGCCTCACGCCTTTAAACTTTTTAGACTGAACTCATTTATATTTCACCTTAATGAATCGTGGATGGTATATGGTAGCATCTTTCTGAATGTCAACCCAAAAATTTAAGGTAATGGTATTGTAGCTCACTAAGAGTTCTCCCGGTTTCGATAAATGATAATGTGCTTTTGCGTTGTAGGTAAGCAATCCTTTTTCCTTGTACTCGGGGCAGGTATAAACCTGATATTCATCACCAAATGGCCCAACTGGGCTGTTGCCCACTTTTATTCCAATTTTATCGGAAATTCCTAAAACGGTGTAGGTTAAAAGGTATCGGCCATCCTCAGTAGGGGTTACGCTTAACTCGTTGGAAACCCCATCGGTTATGGGTGCAATCTGGTCTTTCCCTTTAACCCATTTTTCCCCATTCCAGAAGGTCCAATTATCAAAATCCTCAATGTTTTCAGGCTTCACCCGAGCGGCTATTAACGATTTCTTGCCCTCGGCAATGCCATAGATATATACAAATCCATCGGGGGAAATGGCTTTAGCATCTTTAGTATTTACAAACACGCAACTGCCAAAATAGACTCTTCCGTACAGAGGATGAACAAAACCCAGCTGGGTGGCAAACTGCTCGTACTGGTTAATATACTTGGACGATGGGTTAGGAATTTTTAGGAGCGCGACATTGGTTGCTTCGAAGTCGAAGACGTTTGAACCAGTTTTGTGTACATGGTAAGCAAAGATATAGAGGGCATTATTTTTCTTGTGGTTAATAAAACCATCACCTAACCAAAAGTACTCACCGTCCTTACTATTTGCATTGTGGGGTATAAAGTATGAAGTTGGCGCTCCCTTTTCGTCCTTATTGTATTCAAAAGAAATCATCGATTTATTGGGAGATACACCCTGTAGCCAGGCTACAGTATTGTTAACCATAGTGTTTCCAGGTTTCGGTATGCCATTTTCAACCTCACCGATATACGTATCACTAAAAATGAATAGCGTTCTTTTATCCTTTGCTTCTTGATCTTCAATGCCATCCAATGGGATAGAGAAAATACCATCGGCTCCAAACCAGCCAGTTGTTCGCTCCATTAAAGCTGTCCATTCGGGAGCGGGCTCGCTGGTAAAAGTTAGGGGTGGCAACAATTCAGGTTTTGTTACCTTTCTATTCGAATTTTGCATGCAACCAAATAAAAAAAGTAAGGTTGATGTAGCAATGAGTATTTGTAACTTCATCTTTCTTTGGATTAGCTGTGAACTACTCATTCACGTATTTAATAATTGCATCTTTCCAAGCCAAATAGCCTTTGCTATTCAGATGTAATCCATCGAGGCTGTACTTGGGGTTTAACTTGTTGTTGTCGAGTTTGAACACCGAGAAAAGATCGATATATACCAATGAATTTTCTTTGGCAATTAGTTGTAGCTGCTCGTTAACCTTAATGATATCCGAATTTTTACGCATGGGTTGAAGGGCATCGTCGGTGGGGAGTATGCTTTGAATGTATATTTTGGTCGTTGGTGAGGCTTCTTTAATGCGGGCAATAATCTTCCTGTAATTATTGACTATATATTCAACAGTTTTGGAGGAGGCCAGGTCGTTGGTGCCAATCATAATAAATATCTTTAAGGGTTGCGATTCGGTAACTTCATTCAACCTTTCGAGGACTCCGTCGGTATCATCGCCACCGATGCCTCGGTTCTTGATATTTGGGTTACCGAATAGTTCTGCCCATTCGCAGTTATCGGTGATGCTGTTACCCAGAAATATAATTTCATTTTCAGAATTGGGCAAACTCTCGAAATGCTCCTTTTTATGGTAGTAGAACGCCTTTAGCGCCTGGTTCCAAATCTCCATGTCGCGGGCAAATTTTTCCTCTGCGCTGAGCTTGCTTGTATCTTTACTGGTTGTTAAGGTGTCGGTAACTCCCTTTGTAGTTTCTTGTGCATAGCCTCCTTCCCAAACGGAGAGAAGTGCTATTAGGTAAATAAATTTTCTCATCGGTATTTAGCTATTAATGGTTTATAATCTTTTTAATTTCGGCTCCCCATTCACCTGAGAGCTTTACAATAAGCAGGGTTTTGGGCAAGTTTGAGATACTGTAAGTAACGTCATCCGTTATGTACTTTTCGAAGTATATCTTTCCATCGATCCCGTAAATGGTTAGTAGCGATTTACCAGGAATCCCCTTGCATGTGAGGCTGCAATCATTTGGTGTAAAAAATATTTTTGATGGGGTAATAATCCCATCACTCTCATATACATCTGTGTAATGATCGTGTAGAGTAATGGTTGTTGGTGAGGTTGTTGCAGCAGCATTCTCTACCGATAACCAGTAAAACCGTGCTCTATAGTTACGAGTATCGGAATAGATAGATGAAAAATCGGTAGTATTTACATTAAAGGAAATCAGTATTTTGCCATCGACTTGAAATTGTGGGTGTGCAAAGAGGTTGTAACTAAAAAGTCCCGTTTGTGGTTGAATTTTTGCAAAAAGGGTTTCGTTACCTCCTGAAGATTTTCTATTCCAGGGACCTGTTATTGCATCTGCCTCTAGAATATACAGTTCCCCAACAGTCCATATCTCGTGCATTATGAGGTAAAACTTATTATTTTTCTCGTAAACATAGAATGATTCACTCATTGGACGATTGCCAACTGGTTTGGCATCATCACAGAAGGTTGACCAACCCTTTGTTCCAGCGTAAAATTCCCAGGGATTATCGATGCTTTGCCCTACTCTCGCGAGGTAGGGTACTGGCCATGTCATACCCTCGGCAGTAGTATCTTTCACCCCAAAAATGTAGGTATAATCTCCACTTTTCAGAATACATGCCCCAAATCGCATGGTTGAATCGGTGATATAATTTATTTTAGATGTTTTAATATATTCCATGCTGGGATACTTGTAAGTGGCAATATATGAGGTGCCCACCCTGAAATTAAATCCAGGGGTTCCATTATTCTGGTACATAACCCTTACTGCTGATATTTTGAGTGTATCATTCTCAATAGTTGCATGTTCGGGCCAAAAGAAATCCGATCCATCGCCAGGAATAAATGAAGAAGGATTCGATTGTGTTCCTCCATAGTATGTTTTAAGCCCGTTGCTATCCTCAATGATAGCGCAATTGTTTATCATTTTTGCGTTATTGGGGTTGATGCTGAAAAGCCCAGTTTTTTCGCCTATAAATGTATCACCAAACAGCCAGAGGGTTTTGCCATCGGGCAGTGGTAACGAGATGGTTGCATCGGCAGCACACCATCCACCCTCCACATTATTGAACTTGTCGAAATGCTCTTGTGCAGTGGAAATGATATCTTGTGCACGTAGTTTTTGGTGTATCGAAACGCCAATTGGCATAAGTAAAGCTATAATTACTGATGATATTTGGACCTTACTTAACATCACTAAATCCTCTCTTTTAGGAGTTTTGACTTGCCATTCTTATGTTTAATGGTGAAATATTCGTTTTTATAAAAGACATGATACAGTGTACCGTTGAATTGTATTTTCCCGTTAGTTTTAATTGTTTCGCCATTAATCTGTGGATTGAATCCAAAGAAATCTCTTATCATAACCTGTGCGAAGGCTACCCCCGATGAGGATTCCCTGTTGTGCCAATCCCGTTCGGCAATTCGGACTTTTGCCTTTTTTGTTTTCTTCTCATCCCCCCAGAGTTCATGCGACTGAGACCAGATTCCTTCGTAGGTCACTGGTTCAATTGCCCTATAGAAATCAAGAGCCTTTTGGGGATAACCCATTTGGGTTAGGGCATCCATTACCTCGGCAGGCCAGCCATCGAAAGCACCAAACGGGCCATGATCGCATCGGTCGGATTTATCTGCTGCAATATCGTAAAGTGACTGGGCTCGCATCCAGCCATCGGTCATCAACTCCCGGTAGAGAAACTCAATCATTTCATCCTTAATGTTTTGGGGTATATCATTGGGGATATATTTACCGAAAAAGGAAAAATCGAGGCAGTGGCGCACTTCAATCTTCTTACCATCGGGATACAGGCTATACCAAACGCCGTTGCCTGCATATAGTTTTAGGATTCGTTTAATGGTTTCGGACGCTTTGGTATTTAGCTCATCGGCTTTTTGATTATTGCCTCTTAGCGCATAGAATTTTGCTGTTTCGCGCATCATCCAGGCATAACCAATATTGAATGAGGGAACAATATGCTTATAGGTTGGGACACATTCCAGCAGGTTCCATTCATCGTCACCAAAATCGGCGAGCTTGTAAATATCGTCGTTGCAGCCATTTTTACCGTAGAGCGATATTTTCTCCCAATTGGTTGAGTAATCCTCCAGATGCTGTAGTATAGTTTTACCATTGATAGTTTGATCGAGAAAAGCGTAATCGTTCGATACAATGATATAATCGCGGATTAGCTGGAACAGTGCCCAATAGTTGGCCGAGTAACCATTTCCAACGCCTTTGCCACCGAAGTTGTCCTTTCCGTAGTATTTGCTGGGATCGATCTCAATCCACGAGGCAATATGCTCCCTCATCATAAGTGGATCGACCATAGCCCACAGGGTTGACCATAGCGTAATATCCCAGAAAAAGGTGATAGATGCACCCCATCGGGGGCCACCCGTGAGAAATACTTTTTTATGCTGTGGCAAATTGGTATTCGTAAGGTATAGCATTGTTAGGGGGCTAGTGTAATATACCTTTTTAGCCAACCTATCATCGGTTTCGAGTATTGGGAAACACCCGGAAATAAAAGAGTTGTTGGGTTTGAAGATTGAGTTCCATTTCTCCTCCCAGCTTGCTTTCACGCTTTCGAAATTAGCATCAAATGCATTGGACCATTCGGTTATATTCGCCTGAATCTGCTCCAAGCTATCCCCGTAAGTCATCAGATATTTGATAGTTTTAGTTTCACCCGGTGCGAGAGAGCAATTCAAATAGGCGGTGCCTCCACTATTCTTAACATCAATTTTTTCAGGGGTTGATAAAATATTGAACGCGGTAATTGCCCTTGTTTCATTATCGTGGATGTATAGTACGTTATTATCTCTATGGGCATGGTACTTCGTGCTGTTTAAGATTTCTTTATCGGTAGGCCATTTCAGAATTGCTTTAACATATACAGGTTTGCCATTAATCAGTTCCCATTGATAGCCTTCTTTTTGATTAACGGGCTCTCCAAGATGCTTACGCATGTTTTCAACTTCCTCATCACGCTTGGTAACGGCCCCATCCATTTTAGGGTATGGGTACCACCATTGCCAATCACCGCCATACTTGCTATTGAATCCGATCATGTCGAGTTCTACATTGACGTTTTGGGTTTCGGTGCTTGTATTCTTTATTTCAATTCGCCACATTACAGCGTCCTTCTCGAAAAGCATCCGGGTGGAACTTTCTATTTCTAGATTATCAGTATTACTCTTCCTCAATGCCTGATATGGTTGCCACCTGAAAGCGTTTACTTTAGGTGTTTCCCCATTCACCCTCAGGGTTCCGGTATGGTATCCTCCTGAGTACGGTGCGGAAACAAACCAGCTAATTGAGGTTAAGTCCCTGTTGACTAAAGCTTGTCCTCTAAAGTTACGAATGGATGGCTCCATGGCAACCGTGTCGGGTGAAACCCAAACACCCGATAGTTCATCAAGCGTTGGAATATTGCTGTAAATTTTGGTGTTATGGTTCGAATCGGAACATCCGCAGAAAGCAAATATTAGGAATAGGCTGATATATAATTTTTGTGATTTCATGAAATTGTGGTTTAATAGATTAACTGTTGACTATAAGACTTATCTTTATTAAAGCATAGATATCTCTAATTGTCCATTTGCTGCAATGCATAAGCGTATGCTCCAAGTGCGATAGCCTTGCTTGCACCCAAACCAGAAACTCCAATTCCAATTCTGGCTATTTCGTCGTATTGAACTGTTCTGTTGCTATACGGAACTTGTATTTTTCTAATGTTCCCGTGGGCAAACTCATCGAAAATACTTTCGTCAGTCAGATCGTAAACTTTGAACGGTAGTCGGTTGTACGGGTTGCCCTCGCTATCAATGTATTTTCTGTTTATTTCGCTAAACATTGAGGGAGCGAATAAAGGCCATGCCGCTGTAATACCACCTCCAATTACCACGATACCATCGATAAGGGCAGTAATATTGGCTATTGAACTTCCAAGGGCTTCGCCAAAACAACGGAAAGTCTCAAGGGCGGCCTCTTTATGTCCTTCCTTTTGACCCACTGCAATTTCATAGATATCTTTTGGCATCAGGTTGGTAGTGTGCTTAAGTCCTGCAGCGTTGGAATAAACCCGCTGTATGGCTCGGGTACTAACACTTTCTTCAGCGTCCCAGTTAACGTTGAATTTGTTCAATGTTTGATGGATACTTGTGTCATTGGAATTATCACCAATTAGCAACCTGTTATTAATAACAACCCCGCAACCAAAGCCGGTACCTAACGTTAAACCCACCAGATTATTGAACTGTTTTATTCCACCTCTGTTTTTAATTTTTTGGTTTAACTCTGGTAAGATGCCGCATAGGGCTTCACCATACGCGAATAAATTCCCATCGTTGTTGATATAAACAGGTAGGTTAAACATATCCTCAAGCATAGGACCGAGTGCTACACCATCGGTAAAAGCCTCAAAGTTTGGAAGATCGCCAATTATCCCCTTCGGGTAATCGGCCGGGCCAGGGAATGCAAAGCTGATGGCAGAGGCTTTCGCGGTAAGTTGTCGTTGAATCTCTTTAAAGCCTTCAATTATAGTTCGAAGGCATTTATCGAGATTATGCGCATTAGTTGGGTATGTTATTGGTTTAACAATCTCGTTATTGCTCTGTATGGCGGAGAAAACGAGATTGGTTCCTCCTGCGTCGAGGGTTAGAACTATCCTAGGGTCGGTATTCGTATTTGTCATAGTTAAGTATTTAATGAAATACTACTTCCTACTTACAAGGTAATACGTTGCATAGCTGACGTAGAGTATGCAGCTAATCAGCACATAGATACTTGCTGTTACTCCAAAGCTTTCGGTTAATACCCCTGCCAGTGGTGGGATTATGGCTCCCCCGCATACGGCAAGAATTATTAACCCTGATATCTCATTGGCATACTCAGGTTTACGTTCAACGGTGAGGGCAAATACCAGAGGGAAGATATTTGAAAACCCGAATCCGGTGACAAAGATCAGAATCCATGAAGCATTCAAACTGCCTGACAAGATTAATCCGATTAAACCGGCAAGGGTTACTATGGTGCTAATGATAAGAAAGGTTTTTGTATTGATTTTTCTTAAAAGAATAGCCCCCAGCAAACGTCCTGTCATTAGCGATGCAAAATATACGCTGATGCCAATACTGGCGCTATCGAGAGGGATTGCGTATTTCGATTTTAAAAAGTTTGCAATATTGGAATTCATGGTAACATCGAAGCCAACCATGAAGAAGATTGATAGTACCATTATCGAGATAAATGGATTTTTTAACAATCTAACTACTGTTTTGAAAGTGGCAGGTTCCTTATCGGGTTTTGATTCTACAATTTTTACCGTGTAAAGCCAAAAAGCCGACAGGAACGAGAGTACTGCATATATTGGAAATACAAGACGCCAATTACCCGTGTATTTGGCTAATCCTGCTACTATTATGGGCCCGAGCATCGATGCAATTGCTTTTACAAATTGTGATAAGCTTAAATTGGCCGCCTTGCTTTCGTTTGATGACGAATCGAGCAGGAGCGGGTTGGCCGAAACTTGCAAAATGGTATTTCCTATGCCTATTACCATAAATGCAATAATAGCAGTAATGTATGAGTAGTAGATGATTGGGAGCAACATTCCAATACCAGTAATAATCATACCCAAATTTACTGTAAATCGTTTACCCACTCGATCCTGAAAGATTCCAGTTGGTATTGAGAACAATGCAAACCATACAAATACAGTGCTTGGCAGCAGCTGTGCCATTGTATCGGAGAGCCCGAAATCCTGTTTCACATAGCCCGTGGCTACACCAACAAGATCGACAAATCCCATCACGTAAAACGACATGAATATGGGGAGGGTAAATTTCAAGGAATTTTTACTATTCATAGTTAGGTTAAGGTTATTTTAAGTTCTGACATAAGCTTTTATGGTAGCGCATTGCTTCCCGTCCGATTCGCCGTATGGGCGAATAGTGTATTCTTTTACATTGGCTGGTACTATGAATGTTTCAGCGTAATGTACAACAAAAGGTTCAAATGCGTTGCATGGGCTTTCAACAATAGCTTCTCGGCCTTCAACCAGGTTTAGCACATTAACCCCTCCATTGGTGTGGTGAGTTACCTTCTTGGAGAACCAATGCCGTCGGGTTTCAATAAACTCTCTTTCATGAAGCCCGGTAGCCTCCTCAACCCATCCATCACCCTCGGCAATTTTCCTGACTCGATTGATCAGGTTGCTTTTGGTCCAATTAGTTGTTCTGTCCCATTGAATTACCCTCCTTCCATGCTCAATATTTATTGGGCGAGGTTTGCCATCGAGCCCTAAACGATCCCAATCCCAAAGTTTAAAGGTGAATATGTAAGGTGTTGAACTGATTTCCAGCACAAGACAATTTTTACCTGAGCAATGAACCGTTCCTGCCGGAATCAGGAAATGATCGTGCTTTTTAGCGGGCCAACGCTTTACATATCTTTCTGCATCAAAGTGTACTCCATCCATTTCAGCTTTAAGCAGATCATTTATCATGCTATCAGGATCTATGCCCTCCTTTAAACCTAGATAAACACAAGCGTTATCGGAAGCGTCCATCAGGTAGTAGCTCTCATCCTGCGTGTAGTGGATACCAAAGTTTTCCTGGATATACTCAGTTAGTGGATGCACCTGCAAGCTCAAGTTTCCACCATCCATGGTGTCAAGGTAGTCGAAACGAATTGGAAATTCATCGCCAAAGCGAGCATGAACTGCCTCTCCGAGAAGTTTTTGTGGATAGGCAAATACCAAATTTATCGATGGTGTTTCAAACTCAACCTTGCCAAACGAAAAGAGCAGGCTATTCTCCTCGGGCACACAGTTGAAACACCAGGCATAGTTCTCAGCATTCCGTTCGAGATCACAAACCTCTTTCAGCCATTGACCTCCCCAAGGGCCCTGGTCAAAATATGGAACAAGGCTGAATGGTTGCGACACCGCTTGCTCCAAACCTTTATTAAACAATTCAGCAGTTATCATTACTGGGCTTTCCATTTTTGTGGAATCCAGAATATATTTACACTTTCGCCTCAAACTTTTTTTGTGCCTGTCGCAAACTCGCCAATCGACAAAGTACCCTCGTTTATACTTAGCTTCAATGGACTCATCCCTGTTCTGTATTCCCAGGTTGTCAACCAGATTATTACGCATCCGGAGTTGAATTTCCCAGCGCGGCATGTCGGCATATACCAGAATGGTTGGATTATCAACCAATAGCGATGCCCCATACCCGAAAACAAGTGTGATTCCATTACTAGAAGTTTCGATTTTTTCTCTAAGCCATTGTAACTTTTCCCGATCGATAAAGTCGATCATGTTGAGCCGTGTAAGAAATCCGAAGATTCGATCGTCGGTAACATCAGGATAGGTTAATCTCTGGATTATGTCCGATGGAAGAAAATAATCATCGCTTGTAATTACTCTGCTGAATTGGATGTTGTTTTTGAACTTATTTAGCAACTCATCAAAATACACACCCTGATAGCAGTCAACAACTATGGTTTTGTTAATGCCATTTGTTGAATCAAGTTCAATTGTGAGTTTGTCGAATATTTCTGACCAACCCGCATAGCAATCATCAGTGCTCCCTGTTACCTGAACGCGGGGCCTTTTATTGAAGTTTGAAATCAATGGTCTGTTATTATAAGTAAATACTTGAAAATTATTCGTATCCGGTATTCTGTGTCAGTTTGGGGTTGTAACGCCTCTCTGTTTGGGGAATTGGAAAGAGGATATGGTATGGCTTTACATTCGCTTCGGGTTTTGCCAAAAGCACCCTTTCCTCCAGCTTCTTCATACGCACCAGATCGTACCACCTTTGTCCTTCCATAACGAATTCCCATTGCCTTTCCTGAAGTATGGCGTTTTTGAATTCCTGATAGTTCAGGTTTGGCGTTAAGTCCCCGATTCCAGCCCGATTACGAACAGCATTAATGGCATCGTAAGCTATTGGGTTTGGACCTGCATAAATCTCGTTAAGTGCTTCAGCGTACATTAAAAGTACATCTGCGTAGCGGAGATAAATAAAGTCTGCATCGGATTCTCCGTTCTGTCTGCCTCCTTCGGCTTCCTGATCCCAGTATTTTTTTATGTAGGGACCGTCGAAAACCTCACCCTCAAACTCGGTGATAAAGGTTGCCGCTTTGCGTTTATCGATATCACTGAAACTACTATAGAGATAATCGGTTGGTCTTTCCCATCCTTGCCCGTTACGTACTCCGTTGTCAGATTCAGTTGTAGGCATCAGCCTTACAATGAACTGGTTGGTAGCCCAGCCTTCACTAAGGGTGCCGCTAAAGTTGACAGCCCATATTATTTCGCCCTTATTGGTATTTTCTATTTTGAAAATATCAGAGAATTCTGGTTCCAGGGTATATTTTCCAAGTACTTTCTCCAGGCAAACCCTGGAGGAGTCGAAATCGTTTACATCGTTGTTTAAAGCACCCCGTGTAAGGTACACTTTAGCCAGAAGGGTTGAGGCTGCTAAGTGGGTTGGCATTCCCTCTTTCCTGTCCGGGAAAGGATTCTCGACCAGAAGTTGCTCTGCTTTTTTCAAATCACTAATTACGCTTTTATAAACATCGGCTACGGGAGTCCTGGGGATTAGCGCTTCGCTAGTACTTGTTGTTGCAAATAGTTGGAGCGGAACATCACCAAAAAGTTTTGCCAGTTCGAAGTATAGCATCCCCCTAATAAAGTATGCTTCACCCTGCAAATGGTTTTTCACCAAGGGACTGCTGTACTCTTCGATATTCTCCGATTCCTTGAGTAGCACATTGCTGGAATTTATCACGTTGTAACATTGCATCCAGATAAAGTAAACGGGGGCATTATTGGCATCGAATGTAAAATTTGAAAGGTCATGCAAATCGATGGAGGGGCCATTTTCATAGCAGTTATCGGAAGCCAGATCCTGTAAAACCCAGTAGTTATTGAAGAAAAGGCCTCCGCCCTCCCATGTCCAGGTAATTAATCCACCAAACATTCCGTTGGCAAAATTGACCAAATCCTCCTCCGACTGAAAGTAATTGTTGTAATTATGAATTGACCGCAGGTCGGGTTCAAGGAAATCGTTGCAGCTAGCCACTGCAAAGACTATGAGGATTGTTATGATAATTTGTTTCTTCATTTTCGAACAGATTAGAATGTTGCATTTAATGAAAGGATGATCGATCGAGCTACTGGATAAGCGCCGTAGTCAGCGCCCTTTCCATATACACTGCCCCCGTATATTGAAACCTCGGGATCGTATCCCGAATATTTTGTCAAGGTGAACAGGTTTCTGCCACTAATTGCTAACTGAATGCTCTTAATACCAGCTTTGATTAAATACTTTTCGGGGATGGTGTAGGCGAGGGTTACCTCTTTCAATCGGGCATAAGATCCATCTTCAACAACCACATCCGACATCACTATGCCGTGTGGCGATGCATTCGCACGGGGATAATCGTTTGTTGGATTCTCCGTGGTCCAGCGTTTTAGCGCTACTGTCGAATTGTTTTGAAATCCGTCAAAACTTTCAAGTTGGAACCGATTAAAGTTTACTATCTCATTGCCATAATCGCCCTGGATGAAAATATCGAGGCTGAAATTCTTGTATGCAAATGTATTTCTAAACCCAAATGAGAAATCGGGATTAGTGTTTCCCAGTTCATAGTAGTCATCAATGGTTAACTTGCCGTCATTATTTTTGTCAACATATTTCCTGTCGCCATACCGTGGAATTTTTGCTGGAAAGAAGGGCACATTCTCAGGGTTTTCCGATAGTTGTATGATGCCATCCGACTTGTATCCGTAAATGATACCAATGGGTTTCCCCTCGCTCACCTTTGTCCAATCAACAATATTCATTATCGGCGTGCCGTAAATATCTTCTGATTTGTCAAGGTTGGTAACCTCGTTGCGGTTAAAGGAGAGGTTCAGCCGGGTGTTCCACTTAAAGTTTTCGTTAAGGTTTACAGTATTCAACGAAAACTCAAGGCCTCTATTCTGCATGTCTCCCACATTGGCCCATACATAATCGAACCCCGATGATTTATTTACAGGCATGTAAAGTAGCAAATCGGAGGTGTTTTTAAGGTATGCTTCAGTAATAAGTTCGATACGTGATTTGAACATGCTTAAATCTATTCCTACATCATACTGGGTGGTTACCTCCCATTTTAAATCATCATTTTGCAGGGAGTAAACGTAAGCACCAATAACCTCCGAGTTTGCTCCCTCGCCGAAATAGTATGATCGATTGGCAATTAAGCTCAGCGAACTTCCTGACGGTATGCCCTCGTTACCAACAGTTCCCGCGCTAAAGCGAAGTTTAAGGTCATTTATGGCAGTTAAATTTAACATGAACGATTCTTTACTAACCCGCCATGCTGCTGAAACTGAAGGGAAAAATCCAAACTTATGCCTTGTCCCAAATTTTGACGATCCATCAAGTCGGCCCGATACGGTGAGGTAGTATTTGTTGTCGAAATTGTACATGATACGACCCAAACCCGAAAGCATTGCCCATGTGTTATAGCCTGTCAGAATCGTTTTATCGAGTGCTAAACCCAAATTGTAGTAACCCAAACGGTCATCATCGAATCTTTCTACTGCAATGTCGGCCGATTCTGAAACGTATTTCTGAGCCGTTTGGCCTAATAAAATATTGAAATGATGTTTCTGATGTATGAGGGAATACGTTAGTGTGTTTTCTATCAACCAGGTATAACCCTGGATGTTTACGTTCGACCCCTTGCCTTTATCTTGTCCCCTTTTGATAAAACTGGGTATATATTGCTGCTCTTTATTGAAAAAACCATCAATACCGATTTTAAACTTGAATAGTAAATCCTTGATAATTCTCCAATCGGTATAAAAATCACCTATTACACGATTGGCTGTTATCAGGGTTTTTGTTTCATTTATCTCAGCAACAGGGTTGGGGATTTTGTTAATAGTATTACTTTCATAGGTATATCCGCCCTCCTGGGTTGCATCGTAAACATCCTGCCCAGGATTAGAAAAAAGCGCCATGGCAATAACATTCGATAAAACATTAGGAACCCCAGTTGTTACACCATTATTGGTACTATGCGATAAGTTTAAGTTTATTCCGGTTTTTATCGATTTTGATAGCTGGTTGTCGAGGTTAAGCCTGAACGTCCCTTTGCTAAAATCAGAATTGTGAATAATACCTTCCTGTTTTGCAAAATTTCCAGACATAAAGTACTGTGTATTTTCATTACCCCCTCTTACAGATATTTGCTGGTTGGTGAGTGAAGCCACCCTGAAGATTTGATCCTGCCAATCCGTACCCTCACCAAAGCGGCTGGGTAAGGCAAAGGCGCTGTTAAAGGCTACTGTAGGGTAGTATATCCTGGCTTCGACCACAGCAGCATTTCCCAGTTCGGCCAATTCCCGTGCGTTGAGCAAATCCATTTTTTTCGAGAGTTTCTGAAAACCGAAGGAGGAGTTGAAGTTAACCTGCATTTCTCCTTTCTTTCCATGTTTGGTGGTTATAAGCATTACACCATTTGCACCACGTGCACCATAAATTGCAGTAGCAGATGCATCTTTAAGTATTTGCACCGATTCAATATCGTTGGGGTTGATTCCCACCAATGGGTTTTGTTCCGATCCCTGTATTGTCCCCGATGTTAAATCCGATGCATTGGTGATAATAGGTATTCCGTCAACTACATATAAAGGTTCGTTAGTGCCATTTATAGATGTTGTCCCTCGGATTCGGATGGAGACAGGCGCCCCAGGTTTACCAGTCGATTGAGAGACCACAACTCCTGATGCTTGTCCCTGCAACGATTGATCGAGCGAGAGTGCAGCTGGAGAGGTCAGCTCCTTTGCTTTAACCGATGAAATGGAAACGGTTACATCCTCTTTTCGTTGTGTGCCATAGCCAATTACCACAATTTCATCTAATACTGTGGATTCGGGGATCATGATTGCATCGTAGGTTAAAACTCCTGCAACAATATCCTTACTAACCTTGGTGTAGCCAACAAATGAGAATGTGATTACTTTCGATGTACTTATATTTACAGTAAGGGTATAAGTTCCATCTATATTGGTTATTGTTCCGGTTGTTGTCCCTTCAATGATAACTGAAACACCGGGCAATGGATTTTTATTTTCATCCACAACCTTACCATGTATGGTAATTTCCTGGGCAAATGTTGAATAACTTGATAATGTTAGGATGATAGCTAGTATTTTGTTTTTCATTTTCTAATTTCTTGATGGTTATAAAAGGATCCTTAAAATTGAAACCCTAAAACAATAAGTGATTTAATGAATGCACTCTCAGAAAATCAGGAACTATAAATAATCTAATGAGTCACCTCCGAAGAGTCTCTTTCATTGCATGCAAACCAAAAATACGCACGATTGAGAGATAGCACGATGGTATGAGATGTATAAAGATTTTCATAATTTCCACTGGTCTGGATTTGTGTACATAGTGATTTACCCCGATATGTGTTCTTATTTCTCCCATTTCTTTCTTTCGTGCTATCGTGCCTTCGTGCCTTCGTGCTATCGTGCCTTCGTGCTTTCGTGCCTTCGTGCTTTCGTGCTATCGTGCCTTCGTGCTTTCGTGCTTTCGTGCCTTCGTGCCTTCGTGCTATCGTGACTTCGTGCTTTCGTGCCTTCATGTTTCTCGGAGCATACTCATCTAATATAATTCCAGAGGGTATCGGAAAAGTCAATCAAAACGTTATTCTAAAATTCCAGAACCAAGTTTTCGAACTAACCGAAGGTAAAATCTCATGGTATTACTTGTTAGTCCAATAGTGATGCAGGAACAAGTTATGAATGGCAAAAGCTGACTTTTCAGACACCCTCATGAAACCACCTAAACCCCACAGATTATAGAAATAGTCATAGCTTTATTTCTATAAATTTATTAAGGTATCGTTAGTAGTGCAGGATCAATATGACTACAGCTAAGTGCTTCATTGGCTTCAACAATTGCAGCCATCTCAGCCGTTCCATAGGGCTGAAATGCCCCTTTGGGCTGGCTGGTAAAAATATTCTTAATATCGTATAAACCCCAAAATGCCAGATCCCAATACATGGTCATGGTTGAAGAATTTGCACTTGTAATATTGTAATCATAATACTCGTCAATAGCAGTATCTCCTTGTTTAAGCCTACGAATTAATCGAACTATTGCTATTGTGTCTCCATTGTTGGGTGTTTCCTTGAAAGCCCAGTAGCAGAAATGGTGATTGTCGGCAGCATATTGAGCCCCTAAGTCCTCATCGTAGGTACCATCCTCGTTGAACCTGTAAACGATAGCAGCATCAGCTTCGGTGAGCACATTTTCTCCTAACCATGTGCTTTCTGTCACTTTCCAGTCATATTTTACAAAGGATGATTTAACCGAAAGGGAGGTATTAACTACAAGTGCAACCGTTTTAGTATTATTGTTTTGATCAATTAGCTCGAATTCGAAACCGAGCGTGTGTAAATCATCAAATTCCTGTACAACATAGGAAAAGTTGTAGGTGTAGTTGTTACCGTTCTTTGTAAGATTTGCTTTTGCATCAACAGGATTCCCTTTCACTTCGTCAACTACTTTGTAGTATTGGAACGTTTTTACTTCCTCGGCTACAATTGTTATAACGGCAGTGGCTGTTTCTCCAACCTTTAGCTGAGTGGTTGATGTTTTGTCGATGGTCATGGTTGTTGTAACCTCCTCATCGTCGTCGCATGATACCATAGTATATGGAATACTTATTCCAACTATGGCGGCTACCAGTAAATAGAATTTTGTTTTTCTCATTTGTTTAAGTGTTAGGTTTGATTTAGTAAATGCTCATTTAGTATGTTCAAATGTATGAACATATAGTTAAGCAAGTTTACGATATTTTAATTATGGAGTCAAATTTATTAAGTTAAAAAACGTTAAATTTTATATGCCCAGGCTAAAAAGTATAAAGTTTGTAAAGTTAAAAGTGTAAAAAATAGATAATAAGTATTTTAATTAAAAACACAAATTTAGGGGGTGTAATAAAACAAGTTTTACAAATAATATTTGAGTCCAGTCTAAAAAAGGCCAAAAGCAAACACGTCATTGCGAGGAGGCACGACGAAGCAATCTGTTGCTCAAAGAGATAGAGATTGCATCGCTTCGCTCGCAATGACGAGAATACCTTTTTATACCGGACTCATCAATGAGTCCAGTCAAAAAAGGCCAAAAACAAACGCGTCATTGCGAGGAGGCACGACGAAGCAATCTGTTGCTCAAAGAGATATAGATTGCTTCGCTTC
>DFYV01000097.1 GCA_002383425.1 Bacteroidales bacterium UBA4073
GAACGGCTATTCGGTTTAATCCATTAGCCGATGTGAGGTTTCCGTTTCCATCGGCAAGGCTTAGAGTTATTTGTCCGCCGTAGTCGGCATCAATATTCCCGATGCTGTCGGTGGCAACCACCTCAAGCCCAAAGGGTTTATTAACAATGGCAATAGGCGATATGTTCCGAAACATAGCCTGAGTTGCGTTAACCCTTACGGTAAAAATGTTCGATTGTACCTTTGAAGGGAATGTTTGTGCAAAACCTGAACCCCAAAGGCTCGATACAAATCCATGATTCTGGCTATCAACCTCAAACGAAAGGGTTATGTTATCAGGAATATCGGTTTCTTTGAGATAGATACCCAAAGTGAATTGAGCATATTGACTGTCAGGAATAGTGGCAAGTGAGCTATCGGTTTCAATAGCTATTAGCTGGTTGCTAATGCTAACATTTTGGGTCGATATTAATTGCCCATCTTTTTTTAGGGTGATACCGCCGAGCAGGTTTTCCCATGCTGCATTCACAGGGTCGGGGTTTTTGATTGCGATTTGCTTAACGTGAGTGGGAAGCCCGTCGCCCGAACCTGCATCGGAAATCCTAAAATTAAAAATATCGACACTGCTTTCGGGGGTAGTTACTGTTGATGCAATATTGGTTGACGGAATCTGTTGGGTAGGTTCCAGCACTGTAGTTGTTCGGTCGTTTGGATTGATGGGTTGATATGAGAATGAAATATCATCAACCCAAAGTTTCATATCCTGCGCCGATGAGTAACGATATCCAATTCCAAAGAGAGAAAAATTGAGGTGGCTGCTATCAGTGATCGAGCCAAGGGTGGCGAGCGAGTTGAAGTTTCCGTCGGTTGATGCCCTCATGGTAAAATTTCCATCAAAACTTCTTGTAACCTCAATAGCCCCGGCTTTCCCTGTACCAATTTGTGTTTGCCAGTTTAAGGTAGATGTAAGTATAACCTGTGCTGTTCCATTGTCGATGCGCCAAAGCCTCAGCAGGTCGTCGCTACCGGTTAGGTTAACGCCAACTGCATATCCCGATTCACCGGCGGTTGCAAGATTTCCATCAATCATCAGGTAAACCCACCAGCTGTTCGATGCCGACGGGTCGTAACCGTGCCGAATCAGGAATCGCCAGGTAATATCACCATTAACAGGTTCCCATGAGGGTAGAAGCCTGAAAATGGTATCGGTGTATGCCTCACTGTTATCGAAGGTTTGCCTGAGCGATGAACTGCCCGAAAGCGGACTGCTTGTGCTTATTCCCCAGTGGTTAGTGGGTTTTTGTGTCCAATCAGTAAGGTCGCCTGTCTCAAAGTTGAATTCAACAACTTGCTGTCCGATACTCAACTTTACAAGCAGTGTTAAAATGATTAAGGCTGGTGTTCGCATTCAAACTATTGTATAATTTTACATGCAAAATTTACAAAAAAAATTTTAATCAGTAATCAGTAAAATTTTATTTATGCGAGTTGCAGTTGTAGGTTCAACAGGTCTTGTGGGCAGTGTTATGCTTCGGGTTCTGGAAGAACGTAATTTCCCTGTTGGCGAGTTAATACCCGCCGCATCGGAAAAATCGGTTGGTAAAAAGGTTAAATTCAGGGGTAGCGATGTTGAGGTAACCTCTGTTGATTATGCTGTAAAGCAAAAGCCAGCTGTGGCAATTTTTTCGGCTGGAGCAGCAGTATCAAAGGAATGGGCGCCAAGGTTTGCCGAGGTTGGCACAACGGTTATCGATAACTCATCGTGCTGGCGAATGCACCCCGAAATACCTCTTATTGTACCCGAGGTCAACTCCAATGTTCTGAGACCTGAGCATAAAATCATTGCTAATCCAAACTGTTCAACCATTCAGCTGGTGGTGGCTATCAATCCTTTGCATCAGAAATACCGTATAAAACGAATTGTAATATCAACCTACCAGTCGGTAACAGGAACAGGTGTTAAGGCCGTTAACCAGCTTTTTGCCGAGAGGCAAGGCCACGATGCTGAAATGGCTTACCCTCATCCAATTGACCTTAACTGTTTTCCCCATGGTGGTACATTTCTGGATAACGGGTACACCACCGAGGAGCAAAAGCTAATTGACGAAACCCGTAAGATTATTGGCGATCCAAACATAATGGTATCGCCTACGGTGGTTCGTATTCCGGTTGTTGGTGGGCATTCCGAGTCGATAAATCTTGAGTTTGAACAGGAATTTGAGATTGATGATGTATTAACGATTTTACGGGCGGCACCTGGTGTGGTTGTTCAGGATAATCCGGCATTGAACCATTACCCTATGCCTCGTTTTGCCGAGGGCAAAGATGATGTTTTTGTGGGACGTATTCGTCGTGATATTTCACAACAGCGAAGCCTTAACTTTTGGGTAGTGGCCGATAATCTTCGCAAGGGTGCTGCTACGAATGCCATTCAAATTGCAGAGTATTTGAATGCTAAAGGTTGGCTTCGGTGATGTCGGGGTAAAGAAAATTATCGTAAGGGTATCGTGATACGTGAATTTCCCTAACCATTTGGTATAGCATAGCACGGAATTCATCTATGTTAATTTTTTGCTTGGCCGAAATGAAAATGGTATGGGTTCCCTTTTTACTGATCCATGTCCGTTTTAGCTCATCGAGGCTGATGTTTTCACGGGTTTTTGATGTAAGATCGTTGTCGGGTTTTCTTGTCCAGATATAGGCGTCAATTTTGTTGAAAACAAGGATGGTAGGTTTATTCCCTCCACCTATTTCGTGTAGGGTTTGGTTTACAATATCGATTTGCTCCTCAAAGTTGGGGTGTGAAATATCAACAACATGTAATAGTAGGTCGCTTTCCCTCACCTCATCGAGGGTTGATTTGAACGATTCAACCAGCTGATGGGGTAGTTTTCGGATAAAACCAACGGTATCGGATAGCAGGAAAGGCAGATTGCCTATCACCACTTTTCGAACGGTGGTATCGAGTGTGGCAAAAAGCTTATTTTCGGCGAACACATCCGACTTGCTGATAAGATTCATGATGGTTGATTTTCCCACGTTGGTGTACCCCACAAGAGCAACGCGAACCACACTTCCGCGGTTTTTGCGTTGTGTAACCATTTGACGGTCAATCTTACCAAGTTCCTCCTTCAGCGTTGCGATGCGGTTGCGTATAATACGGCGGTCGGTTTCAATTTCTCGTTCACCTGGCCCGCGCAGGCCAATACCCCCGCGTTGACGCTCCAGGTGGGTCCACATTCGTTTAAGGCGAGGCAGCAGAAACTGGTACTGCGCCAGCTCAACCTGAGTTTTGGCGTAAGCAGTTTTTGCCCGCTGGGCAAACACGTCGAGTATCAAGTTGGTGCGGTCGAGCACTTTGCGTTTAAATTCATACTCAAGGTTACGGAGCTGGGTAGGGGTGAGCTCGTCGTCGAATATCACCATGTCCACATCGTTTTCGTCAATGTACCTAAGAATCTCCTGAACTTTACCGCTTCCAATGAACGTGCGGGGATTGGGTTCATCAACTTTTTGAATGAACCGTTTCAAAGTTATGGCTCCGGCCGTTTCGGTAAGAAACTCAAGCTCATCGAGGTAATCGGTAATCTCCTGTTCCTTTTGCGATGGAAGTATTACTCCAACCAAAACGGCTTTTTCCTGTATTTTTGCTGTTGAGATAGGGTTAATCATCTGTTGTATCTACTAAAAACCCTGATTAGGTAGGGCTTTCTTTAACGATAATATCAATGTAAATGTTTAGTTATTGAGCACAAATTTAATAGTTGATGGCATAATGGTTGTTCGTTGTTCGGGAAAGTAGTTGATGGTTGATGGTTGATGTGATGATTTACACGTAGAGACGCACGGCCGTGTGTCTCTACAACGTGAAAATGGTTGACGGTTCACGTTTAACGATTAACGTTTCACGTTTAACGGTTCACATTTCACGTTTCACGTTTCACGATTAACGTTTCACGATTAACGTTTCACGTTTAACGGTTCACGATTCACGATTCACGATTCACGATTCACGATTCACGTTTGACAGTAAAACCTGGTCCTGAATCTGAGTCTTAAATTTTGATGGTAAAAAATAACCCCGCTTTGGGCGGGGTAAATTTCATTTATTGGTGTAGTTAAGCTATTGCAGAACAAAGATGATGGGGATGGTGAACTGCACGCGAACGGCTTTACCACGTTGTGACCCAGGTTTCCAACTGGGCGATGATGAAACAACACGCACGGCTTCTTTATCGATCGAGGGGTCAACACCACGAACAACCTTAACGTTGGTAACCTTTCCGCTTGGTTCTACCACAAAGTTAATAATAACACGGCCCTGAATACCATTTTCGGCAGCAACATCGGGATATTTAAGGTTTTGCTGAACCCATAAACGGAAGTTGTTAATATCACCACCCTGGAACGCGGGCATATCCTCAACAATAACAAAGGGAGTGTACTCCTCTTCCTCCTCCTCTTGATCCTTAAAAGCCATTACCGTAACAGCTTTATCCTCGGAAAATTCGAGGTCGAAAATATCGGTGTTATCTTCTATGTCAACATTATCGTCAACAACTTTAATAACATCCGATACAGTGACTTGCTTGGGTGGTTCCGGGGGCTTAACCTCATCGCGGGTGGTAATGGGCACAATTTCTTGTTCAACTTTTACCTCGGCAGTTTGAGCAAGGTCAACGTTTACGGAATCGCTTGTAGTCCATTCAAAGGCCAGCAAAACAACACCAAGTGCTAATGCAAGTCCTATTTCAAAAAACAGGAGTTTCTTGTTTTGCAGGTCAGCTTTGGGATTCTTTTTAAGTTCCATATCTTTATGTATTTGGCTCTTAGTATAACGGTTAACTTTCAAAATTATTTTGAGATACAAAGCAATAAAATTTTTACTTATCTTACAATGATTATACGAAATTTTTTAAATCATGTTAAAAAAAATGTCTGAAATTGGCAGTATGATTAAAAAGATTTTAATTTTGCAACATCATTTAAGGGGGTATAGCTCAGTTGGCTAGAGCGCTTGCATGGCATGCAAGAGGTCAGGGGTTCGACCCCCCTTACCTCCACAGTGAAAGGGGTTTGCGAAAGGCAAACTCCTTTTTTAGTTGATGGTTGATAGTTGACGGTTGATGGTAATTCGTTGTTCGTTGTTCGTTGTTCGGGGTAATAGTTGATGGTTGATGGTTGACAGTTGTTCGTTGTTTGTTGTTAGGGAAAAGGAATCTTTAATTCGTAATTCGTAATTCGTAATTCGTAAATTTGAACCCCGAACCCTGAATTTTGAATCTGAAATCTTAAATCTGAAATTTTGAATCTGTAATCCGTCTTCACCAGTCAAGCCTTAAACTTTTTTCCACCCTTTGCATCTAAAAGTAAACTTCGTAAAAGCCATTGGTATGAAAAAACTTTTTATAGTAATCACAATTGTTTTTGGTCAGCTTATGGTTTTAGCGCAAACTGATAGCGTTGTAAACCGAATTATTTCCCTTGGCCAAACCGACAATCAAACAATGGTACTGCTCGATGAGCTTTGCAACGGCATAGGGGGCCGGCTTATAGGTTCAAATGCTTACGACAATGCTGTGAAGTGGGCTGCTTCAAAGTTTGAAGAGTGGGGTATGGATGTGCGCATTGAGGAGGTTGGAGTGTTACCCGTTGGATTTAACCGTGGTCCTTGGTTCGGCCGCATGCTTTCACACAACGGCGAAATACTCCATTTTGCTACACCATCTTACACTGTTGGAACCAAAGGGGTTCAGCGTGGCCATGTGCTGGTTGAACCCAAATCGAAAAGGGAGTTCGATAGGATGAAGGGAAAACTCAAAGGGGCTTGGGTACTCATAGGTGGTCAAAATGATGGTTGGCCAATCGACTGGTCGGCCGAAGGCGATGCCCATAGGACAGAAATTATTGCCAGGAACGACTCTATCGAAGCTAAAAACGACTCCATCCGTAGGTTAAACTGGCAAAACCGCAATCGTAAAGAACTTCAAAAGGATCTTATACCTATGATAGAGGAACCTGCACTCTTTTACCGTGAAATGGTGGAAGCGGGCATTCTGGGTATTATACAATCGTCAAAACTACCCATCCGTGCTTTGTACGATCGAAAGAATATTGAGAAGATGAGCTGGGATAACCTTCCCAAAGTACCCGATATCAAACTTGATGAACATCAGTATGCAGCTATCAGGAAGATGGTTGAGGAGAGGCAGTATGTGATGCTTGAGTTCGACATACGAAACCATTTTAGGCCTGGGCCTGTGCCTTACCATAACGTGTTTGGTATTATTAAGGGAACCGAAAAGCCTGATGAGCTGGTTATTGTTGGTGGCCATCTCGATGCTTTTGATGTGGCTACCGGAGCATCCGATAATGCCTCGGGCGTTGTGCCTGCCATGGAAGCCGCAAGGCTAATCATGAAAGCGGGTGGTAAACCCAGACGCACTATCGTTGTTGCCTTATGGACAGGCGAGGAATTTGGGCTACTGGGTTCAACTGCGTGGGTGCAAAAGTATCAATCGTTGCTGCCCAAGGTCTCGGCCATGTTTAATCGCGATGGGGGCCCTACCGTGCCAGTAAATATCTCCGTTCCCAAGGCGATGATCAATGACTTTAATACTATATGCCAGCCTCTGGCCAACGCCAACCCCAAGTATCCGTTTAAGGTTATTGAAGTTACACCAGGTCCTAGACCTAAGCATGCCGGGGGAACCGATTCATCTCCTTTTCAGATGGCAGGTGTACCCGCCTTTAATTTTGGTACTTCCGATGTTGATGGGGTGGATTTCAGCTATGGCGAGATATGGCATACCGAGCGTGATACCTACGAGAAATGCCCTGCCGATTACATGAACCACGCTTCGGTGGTAAATGCCGTGGTGGTTTACGGGGTGGCAAACCTGCCACACCTCCTCTCGCGCGAAGGTCTATTTGCCCCCGATGAGCCTGTTCAAACATCAACAAAAACAAAAAAGATAAAAGGGAAATAGATTGGTGTAACGGTTTTGTAACTAATCAGTATTAACAAACATAACTACTCACCGCAAAGACGTAATGGCGCAAAGGTTTTAAATTCAGACCTCCTGACCTATAGTTAAAATCAATATTTTACAAAGATTTCATCGTAAAATAAATTGACGCATTTTNNTTCAAAATTCAAAATCACAATATCAAAACTTATCCTGTCTTTTATAATAAATCATTTTGTTTTGAATTTTTTATTTTGGTCATTTGGATTTGTTTAGTATTTAGAAATTAGAATTTAGTGTTTTTTCTTTTACCTATATATTAACTAATTTTATGTAAACTTGCGACATTTTATTTTGCTGTTAAGTCAGGAGGTCTGAAATTACGGCAATGCCATCTTCGTGCAAAAGTTAATAAAAGGCTGATATACAAACATCAGGTAAGGAGTTCTGAATTTAGGCTAAAAAAGAGATAGTTTCCTATTTTGTTCACCCTACTACAATATTCCGTTACCCTAAAAACGGATATAGATAATTGGTTGAAGGTACAAACTTTTTTGATGCCTGTTTTTTCGATTATAATCAAATTTTAGATTTTAAAGTAAATATATTTGGATATAATCAAATGTATTGCTATTTTTGACAAATATTAGATTATAATCAATTAACTATGAATAAGGAATTACAAACTTTATGCACCATCAATTATTAGGAATCTGCCCCTAATTTTCAATTAGGGTTTCTGCGCGAAACTTACCATTCGCAATTGTGGAATATTTTTGGTAATAAACTCATCAAAGTGATTGTAGGCCAACGAAGAGTGGGGAAAAGTGTTATTGTCCGGCAAATTATACACAAATTGATAACAGAAAAAAAACTTTCTCCCAAAAACATATTTTATCTTAATAAAGAAATGTATGAATTTGAAAACATCAGTACGGCAAATGATTTATATGAAATAATTCAACTATACAAATCAACATACAAACCCAAAGGGAAAATATACCTGTTTATTGATGAAATTCAAAACATTGATAATTGGGAAAAACTCATTGTCTCATTGGCTCAACATCCTATTGAAGATTACGAAATTACAGTTACAGGCTCGAATTCCAGGCTTTTATCGGGAGAATTGGCAAGCATGCTTTCAGGCCGTTATATTGTCATTGAAGTGTTTCCATTTTCATACAAAGAATATCTTGCAATAAACAGGTTAAAAAATGCCAAAGAAAATTTTATTGAATACATTAAAACAACAGGTTTACCTGAAAAATTTAATTTTACTTCAAACGATACAATTGTCCATTATTTTCAGGCACTGAAAAATACAATTTTGCTAAAAGATATCATGTACAGACATAAAATAAGGGATTATATTTTGCTTGAGGACATTTTCTTGTTCCTTTTACACAATGTTGGAAATTTGACATCCATACCTTCAATAATTAAATATTATAAAAGTAAAAACAGGAAAGCTGATTATACTACCATTTCTCAGTATATATCATACATGCAGGATTGTTTTATTATACATGAGGTGCCACGAATTTCCAAAAAAACAAAGGAATTGCTGGCGGGTGAAAAAAAGTATTATGTCAATGATTTGGGTTTTAGGAACTACCTGTACCCGAGTTTGAATAATGATATTGGCTCAATGCTTGAAAATGTTGTTTACATGCATTTGAGAATGGCTGGTTATAAAGTTAACGTAATGACAGAGAAAAATTTTGAAGTTGATTTTGTTGCAGTAAACAAAAAATCAAAACATTACGTTCAAGTTGCTTATTTAATCCCTACTACAAACACTGCAAATAGGGAATTTTATCCCTTGGAAAAGATTGACGACAATTTACCCAAAACAGTGGTGAGTATGGATGATATTTTATTACATCATCAAAAAGGCATTATGCACAAACATGTGTGGGATTATATCTATGAAATATGTTAACCCAGTTTTTTGTACTCTGGCAAATTCAGACCTCCTGACCCATGGCTGAAAATCAATATTTTACAAAAATTTTATCGTAAAATAAATTGACGCATTTTTGTCTAAAAATCCTAAATCCAAAGCACTAAATCCTAAACAAATTCAAAATCACAATATC
>DFYV01000081.1 GCA_002383425.1 Bacteroidales bacterium UBA4073
CCTGAACTTTTAACTTTTAACTCATTAATAAACCAAAAAAATTCATAAAAATCTAACTTTTACATTTGTGATTTGTTAAATAGATGAGTCCAGTCAAAAAAGGCCAAAATCAAACGCGTCATTGCGAGGAGGCACGACGAAGCAATCTGTTGCTCAAAGAGATATAGATTGCTTCGCTTCGCTCGCAATGACGAGAATACCTTTTTATACCGGACTCATCAATTATTTGAACAATATATAACGAAAAGTGGTTATGGCGTAATACCTTTGTAGGTTACATTTTGGAATTTTATCGATGCAGAATAATCAAAAGATTATATCAGTAAAAGGGGCAAGGGTTCACAATCTCAAGAACATCAATTTAGACATACCCCGAAACAAGCTGGTGGTAATCACAGGCGTATCGGGGTCAGGCAAATCATCGTTGGCATTTGACACCATATATGCCGAGGGTCAGCGACGATACGTTGAGAGCCTTTCGGCTTATGCCCGTCAGTTTCTTGGACGAATGAGCAAACCCGAAGTTGACCTTATTAGCGGTATTCCACCCGCTATTGCCATTGAACAAAAAGTAAATACAAGGAATCCCCGCTCAACCGTAGGCACTTCGACCGAAATATACGATTACCTGAAACTTTTATTTGCCCGTATTGGTAAAACCTACTCGCCCCTATCGGGAAAAGAGGTCAAACGCCATTCGATTACAGATGTTGTTAATTTCGTCACCGCTCATCCACAGGGAACACGAATGACCCTTCTTGCTCCTATTGCCGTTAACGGTACCATTAAGCCTAAACTTGAAGAGCTTAGCCGTGAAGGGTTTACCCGAATTGATATAAATGGGCAAATTGTAAGGATTGACGATGCTAAGAACCACGACCTCATTGAACTGGCTGGTGCATCGGTAAGGTTGATTATTGACCGGTTTGCCGTATCGGCCGACGATGATTTTATAAGCCGGGTAGCGGACTCGGTTCAAACATCATTTGCCGAGGGAAAGGGCTTTTGCATTTTAAACATTGAAACCGAACAAGGACTAATAGAGGAACAGTTTTCAAACCTGTATGAACTTGACGGTTTAAAGTTTGAACAGCCCACCGAGCATCTCTTTAACTTCAATAGCCCTTTGGGTGCTTGCCCCAGATGCGAAGGATACGGTAAGATTATTGGGATTGATGAGAATCTGGTAATTCCCAACAAAAGTCTTTCCATATACGACGATGCCGTTGCATGCTGGCGTGGCGAATCGATGGGATGGTATAAGGACAGGGTAATTGAACATGCATCAACCTATAATTTACCTATACACACACCCTACTACAAGCTTACTGAAGAGCAAAAAGCCATACTCTGGAATGGGACAAAGCATTTTACGGGAATAAACGACTTTTTCAAGGAACTTGAAGAAAAACGTTACAAAATCCAGTACCGTGTAATGCTATCGCGTTACATGGGCAAAACCACATGCCCCGTTTGTAAAGGCGGACGACTGCGTCAGGAGGCTTCGTATGTTAAGGTTGTGGGCTACACCATTCAGGAACTGGTAAGCATGCAGGTTGAGGAACTCTACGAGTTCTTCATGAATATAGACATGGACGAGCACGATGCCATTGTTGCCAAAAGACTGCTCACCGAGATTCGCAACCGTTTGGGNNTCCCTATCGGGAGGGGAGTCGCAACGCATAAACCTTGCCACATCGCTTGGAAGCAGCCTTGTGGGATCGCTTTACATCCTCGATGAGCCAAGCATTGGCCTGCACCCGCGCGACACCCGCCTGCTCATCAATGTGCTAAAGAATCTTCGTAACTTGGGTAATACCGTGCTGGTGGTAGAACACGATGAGGACATCATGCGGAGTGCCGATTATATCATCGACATAGGACCACATGCCGGCCGACTTGGCGGTGAGGTTGTTTTTGCAGGTGAGCCAGCCCTTATTCATAATGCTACCAATAGCTTAACCGCAAATTACCTAAACGGAACCGAGTACATCACAGTCCCCTCTACACGCCGCAAATGGAATAGCTATATTGAAGTGAAAGGCGCCCGGGAGAATAACCTTAAAAATATCGATGTAAAATTCCCATTAAACACCCTAACAGTAGTTACTGGGGTAAGCGGCTCAGGCAAGTCGAGCCTGGTAAAGGGAATTCTTTACCCTGCACTATTAAAAGAAATAACCGGAAGCGGTGAACGTGCCGGTCAACACGACAGCATAGCAGGCGATATCCGACTGATTTCGGGGGTTGAATTGGTTGACCAAAACCCCATTGGCAAATCATCGCGGAGTAATCCGGTAACCTACCTTAAGGCCTGGGACGAAGTTCGAAAGTTGCTGGCTGAGCAACCCTATGCAAAAAGTAATGGGTATGGCCCCTCCCATTTCTCTTTTAACATCGATGGGGGCCGCTGCGAGGAATGCCAGGGCGAAGGGGTAATTTACGTTGAAATGCAGTTTATGGCCAACCTCACCTTAACCTGTGAAGCTTGCCATGGCAAACGTTTCAAAGATGATATTCTTGAGGTTAAGTACAGGAATGCCAATGTGTACGACATACTCGAAATGACCGTAAACCAAGCCATTGAGTTTTTCGGGGGTGGCAAGGGTAGCCTCGAAAAGAAAATTGTCGAAAAACTCAAACCCCTACAGGATGTAGGGCTTGGATACATCAAACTTGGTCAGGCATCGAGCACCCTAAGCGGTGGTGAGAGCCAACGGGTTAAATTAGCCTCATTCCTGTTAAAAGAGAATTCCGATAAGCCTATCCTCTTCATTTTTGATGAACCTACCACAGGTCTTCACTTTCACGATATTAAAAAGCTACTTAATGCTTTCGATGCACTGATTGCTAAAGGGCACAGTATTGTTCTGGTTGAACATAACCTGGAAGTAATAAAATGTGCCGACTGGGTAATCGACTTAGGACCAGAAGGTGGGGAAAACGGCGGTCATTTGGTTTTTGCCGGAACCCCCGAACAATTAGTCGCACAACAAAATTCTTATACCGCGAAATACCTATCGGCAAAACTTAGCAAGGTAGTCCAGAAGTAAAAAAGCCTCTTTATGAGGCTTTTCTCTTTCAATATTGTAATGTATCTCGGGCTAATCGGTTTTAAGTCCAAACATTATGGCTACGCAACCACTTTTAAGCTCTTCGTTTTTAGAAGAAACTACAGGAACTTTAACAAGGATTATAAGCTGCTGTGTGTTTTCAACCTTAAAATCCCACGAAGTAGCGTAATTATCTTTTGCATTGGTATATAGAACCTTACGGTCAACATCCATTACTAAAAATTCAATTTTGGTAAGCATCTCCGAGCCGCAAACCGAAATGCGATACTCCTGACCAGCATAGAATGTTTTAAATAGCTCCGCCTCTTCACCTTCGGTTAGAATTGCTGCATTATAGTTACCATCGTGGATATAGGGCGACAGTTCAAGGCGACAAATCGTTTTGGCAAAATTCTTACATTGAGCATTGGCCGAAGATGGTAATACCAATAACAAAGTAATTGCCGATATAAGTAAATAAACCGATGATCTCATACAAACTAATTTAAGCAGTGTATTTATTACGCAATTCCAGAACTTTTGTTTTAAGTTTTTTAAAAGTCTCAGGACTTATCGTGATGGTATTTTTCGATTTCAGGGTGGCCACTTTCGACTTTGCATCGCTAACAATTTCCACATCCGAAACTGTAATTTTTACTTTGTTGTAAGCATTTTGGAGTTCGACCATATCGATGTAAAGCTCTTTAACATCGGCATTACCGATGTTTTGCTCAAGGAGTTTAAGAACGGTTTGTAGCGAGAGTTTTTGATCGACAATACGATCGACCATCTCATTATCAGCCTTGTTGATGTCATCAACTAACGATGTGGCAATGTAAAGTCCTTCAACCCATCCCCCGACAAGAATTATGGAGCCAACAGCAACACGGTCGTCCTCTTCGAGAATGGAGTTGGTGTTAAGAAATGTTTCCGATATGGTTTCAAGAATCACATCCCGGTTGTTTATGTTTTCTTCCAGCTTTTCGATTACGGAGTTATCAATGGCATTCAGAATTCCTAACCCTTCGGCCATTTTTTTCGAAGCGGTCATATATTTTATGGTTGCCTGGGTTTGGTCAAAGAGGCTTGCATAGCTCAAATCGGTGCTGTATATGCCTAAGTTAAGAGCCATGCTCTTGGTGGTGCTGTACTTTGATGCATTTTCAATGGGGTTGAGCAATTCCTCATTGTAGGTTGCCCCTGAGCGTTTTAGTATCATAGCCGTTTCAAGGGGCGATGGTAAAGAGTAAAATATCTGATTTACCGATTCAAGACTACTAACCAAAGCGCTATCCGCTGCCCCCTGTTCACCTGACACCTGAAGCATTTCATCGGTTTCCCTGCTACATTTACACGAAATGGTAAATATGGTTAATGAAGCCAACGCCGATATGGCAAGTATTTTTTTTGATCCTTTAAACATACTGGAACGTTTGGATTATAATTTCAACAAACAACAAGTAAATATACTATAATTTTATCAAAATCAACATTGAATTGATTTTTTTTGACAACAATTGATTTTCAAAGAGAACTAAAAGGTAAAAGAAATAAATTTGCAAAAAATCATATCCATGCAAACAAATGGTAAGGTTGAACAATTCCAAAAAACTATCGATAACAGTTCCGATGAAACAATTATTGGCTTACTGACCGAACTCCGTGAGAGGGGTGAGAGCTACATGCTACCAACCATTATTAGCTTGCTATTCGGGTCGCGTTCGGAAAGCCTCAAAAACGAGGTGGTGAATTTTCTGGTTGACCTGAAATGCCAATCAAGCGTTGAGGTTATTACCGATTTCATCAGGCAAAATAAAAAATCAAAGGATATTTACCGGTTAGTTTCGGTTTGCTGGCAAAGCCGGTTGGATTTTTCCTCCCATACCGATATTTTTATCGACATATTGCTACATGGTAATTACCAGGCATGCCTTGAAGCATTCAGCGTTATTGAGAACATGGTTGAAACCCTAAGCCCCGAAATGCTTCAGGATTTGAAGCGTAGAATCGAAACGGTAAAGCCAGAAAACCCTGAGACCCAACCGTTAGTATGGGAGTTACAAAAACTTTTGAATGAGTTCTGATTAAGCAAAAACCGCCTTTCGGCGGTAATCATTATTCGTAGTTTGAGAAGTATTTCATGAACTGGCTTCGTTCATACTGAGTTGGATCAGGAATTGACCCCACATTCAGTTTTCCCCTGAAGTCGCAAATCGATTTATAGCCTTTCTGGTTCATCCAGTCGGTTAAGGTGTTAAGCATGACCTCTATATGTTTAGGCCCATTGCGGTAGATAGCCGAGCAAACCTGAACCGATTTAGCACCTGCAAGCAGCATCTTTACCATGGCCTCCCCATCGTGAACACCGGTTGATGCTGAAATATCAAGATCTGGAATCAGGTGGCTGGCAATGGCTACCCAGCGAAGTGTATGCCGTATATCGGAAGGATTGCTGAAAATATCGGCAGGTACAACCTTCATGGCATGGATATCGATGTCGGGTTCAAAAAACCGATTGAAAAGCACAACGCCTTTAGCACCTCGGTAACGAAGGTTCTCAACCACATTGAGTGGATTGGTAAAACATGGACCCAGCTTATAAGCTATAGGTATCGTAATAATTTTTTGCAGCTTTTCGGCAATACTACTATAAATATGTTCATACTCCTCAGCCTTGCGTTTGGGGTCCAGCGGTAAGTAGAAAATATTAATCTCAAAGGCATCGGCTCCTGCTTCCTGAATACGCGATGCAAACGATAGCCACTGGCTATCGCTGATACAGTTAATACTTGCAATTACAGGTATGTTTACTTCCTGCTTGACATTTCGTATCAGGTTGACATATTCGTTTACATTGTTAGCCGATACGTAATGCTTAAGGTAATCGGATGCTTCGGTGTAGTCGGAATACTTTTCCAGATGATTCACCTCGTGTAGTATTTGCTCCTCAAATAGCGACTTGAGCACTATTGCGCCAGCGCCATAATCCTGGTATTTCTTGATTCGATCCACAGATGAATTCAACCCGGAACTGCTCACTATTAACGGCGATTGCATCGATAGTCCAAGGTATGTAGTTTGTAGTTTAGCCATGTTTAAAAGTTTTTAGTGCGATTGAAAGTTACAACAATATTGGATTAAGTGTAGCTGCGATGACCAAAAATATTAGTCCCAATTCTAACCATGGTACTTCCTTCCTCAACAGCAATTCGGTAATCGTTTGACATACCCATCGATAAATCTTTAAACCACGGTTTAGCACTGAAATACCTCAACTTCACCTCATCAAATAAGTTCTTCAGAAATCGGAACTCCATCCGAACCTGTTGCATATTGTCAGTAAAGGTTGCCATGCCCATAAGCCCACACACCCTTACATTTTGCAGTTGTTCAAGTTCAGGGCTTTGGAGTAGTTCATGCAGCTCATCGGCCGATAGGCCAAATTTGGTTTCCTCTGAGGCAATGTAAACCTGCAACAGGCAATCGATAATCCGGTTGCATTTTTGTGCTTCCTTATCAATTACCGAAAGCAACTTTAAGCTATCGACCGAGTGAATTAACGATACGAAAGGGGCAATATACTTTACCTTGTTGGTTTGTAGGTGCCCAATCAAGTGCCATTCCACATCCTTTGGCATCAAATCGTACTTTGAGACTAACTCCTGCACCTTATTCTCACCAAATATTTTATGCCCGGTACTGTAGGCTTGCATTATAGTATCGACAGGATGGGTTTTGGTAACTGCAACCAGCTTTACATGTGGGGGTAATTCCCGCTTTATGGCCTCAATTTGTTCAGGAATATTCATTTGCATCGGCTTTACTGCAAAAATATAATCTTTTACCATGAATGAATCAATTAGTTCTGTTTATAAAGTTGATAAAGTTGAAAGTTCATAAAGTTAAACGTTAAAAGTTAGAAGTTTTTTATTCATTGTTTTTAAGTCACTTACAAAATTGCAATGCTTTCATCAGCCACATTTAGATTAGAATTACGAATTACGAATTACGAATTACAAATTACAAAGTTTTTTATTCATTAATCAACATTTATCAATTTCTTCCAAAACTATCCGCATTCTGCCTTCTGCCTTCTAATTTCACTTTGCAATATGCATTTTACAATCAGCCATTGTCCCTAACATTCATCTACTTTCCTCTATCTTCCTCTATCTTCTTCTATCTTCCTCTACCTTCCTCTATCTTCCTCTACCTTTCTCTATCTTCCTCTACCATCCTCTAACAATTGCATTGAGCCGTTGCACCCAACTATTCCGACTATTCCAGCGAATGGATAACCAGTCCGCTCCGCAGCTTGGGTTCAAACCATGTGGTTTTTGGGGGCATGATATTGCCGGTATCGGCAATATCGATAAGTTGCTTCATGGAAACAGGATACAGAGCAAAAGCTGCTTTCATTTCACCACTATCGACACGTTTTTTTAACTCTTCGAGCCCTCGAATACCTCCTACAAAATCGATACGTTTTGAGGTTCTCAAGTCCTTAATGTCGAGAATTGAGTCAAGAACAAGGTTCGAAAGGATTGTAACATCAAGTACCCCAATAGGATCGTTATCGTTATAGGTGCCTGGCTTGGCGGTTAACGAGTACCATTTACCTCCAAGGTACATGCTGAAGTTGTGGAGCTGCTGTGGCTTGTAAATTGCTACGCCTTTTTCTTCAACCACAAAGCCATTGCGTAATTTATCGAGGAACTGTTCAGGGGTAAGTCCATTCAAATCTTTTACAACCCTGTTGTAATCAATTATTTTTAGCTGGTTATCGGGAAAGATAACTGCCAGGAAGTAGTTATACTCCTCATCGCCCCGATGGTTGGGATTCGCTTTCTTTCTCTCAAGCCCAACCCGTGCAGCTGCTGCTGTACGGTGATGCCCATCGGCAACGTAAAGGGCGGGTATTGACGCAAAAATTTGGGTTATCCTGCTGATAATTGCCTCATTGTCAATTACCCAGAAATGGTGGCCAAATCCATCGTCGGCAACAAAGTCGTACTCGGGCTTTTTGTTTTTAACAATGTTCGAAATGATTTCGTCCATCTCTTTATGAGCAGGGTATGCAAAGAAAACCGGCTCGATATTTGCGTTTTGGATACGAATGTGAATCATTCGATCCTCTTCCTTGTCGGGACGGGTGAGCTCATGTTTTTTTATACGCCCCTCCATGTAATCCTCAAAATGACATGCTGCAACCAAACCGTACTGGGTACGCCCCTCCATGGTTTGTGCATACACGTAGTACATCTCTTTGGGATCCTGCACCAACCATCCGCGCTCCTTCCACCTGCGGAAGTTTTCCACAGCTTTATCGTAAGCCTGCTGGGAATGCTCATCGATAATGGGATCAAAATCGATTTCAGGCTTGGTGATATGCAGCAACGATTTTTCCCCTGCTTCAGCCTTAGCTTCTTGCGAGTTAAGCACATCGTACGGACGTGCTGCCACCTCCTTGGCTAATTCCTTTGGTGGACGAATGCCTTTAAATGCTTTTATCTTTACCATTACTTTACCGTTAAAAAGTTAAACGTTAAACGTTAATCGTTAAAAGTTAAACGTTAAAAGTTAAAAGTTAGACGTTAAAAGTTAAAAGATTTTTATTGTTAAACCGATTTTAGTATTTTATTAAGCCCAATACAAGCTGCTTAACCAACAATATATTCTTAGCAATAGTTGAAACATCATCAATATAGCCCAATCTATTTGATATCACAATTTGAGTTTCGGCTTCTGCTAACGATCCAAGTGCCATGTATAAAAAATGAATCGTTTCAGCTGTACTATTTCTTGCACAGCCTTCAGCAATATTTGAAGG
Organism: Bacteroidales bacterium UBA4073; assembly: GCA_002383425.1. Lineage (GTDB taxonomy): Bacteria > Bacteroidota > Bacteroidia > Bacteroidales > Tenuifilaceae > Tenuifilum. Next base: position 8,884 of record DFYV01000081.1, read on the forward strand.
AACCGAAATAA
>DFYV01000123.1 GCA_002383425.1 Bacteroidales bacterium UBA4073
TAAAGGATGATAAGAAAACCTACTATTTTGAATACGATCTGGGTACACGAAAGCTGACTTTGCTCGACGATTATAAAAAACCCAAAGAGAATCCTGAGTGGGCAAATATTTCGCCAAACGGCGAGTATGTGGTTTATAGCAAGAATCACAACCTGTTCTGGATGGATAAGGAGAATTACGAAAAGGCTAAAAAGAACGAAAAGGACTCAACAGTAGTTGAGCACCAGCTTACCACCGATGGCGAAAAGTATTACAGCTACGGGTATTCAACCAGGGAGGAGGATAATGTGGATGAGGTGAAGAATAAGGACAAACGTAAGCCTACGCGCATCACATGGTCGCACGATTCGCGTTACTTTGCCATGGTCCGAACCGATCAACGCCAGGTTAAAGATTTGTGGGTAATCAAAACGCTCAGTACCCCAAGACCTACCCTTGAAACGTATAAGTATCACATGCCCGGTGAAAAGGAAGCCCCTCAGGATGAGATTCTTATTTTCGACATGCAGAATAAAGATACTGTTATCAAGCCCGATATTAAAGCATTTAAGGATCAGGATGTTATGTTGCTGAATTACCGGCGTTTGGCCAGTGAGCGCGACGATGATTATGTGCCAACCCGATGGCTGTCTAAGTATAACGATAGGCTTTATTTCCAGCGAACCTCACGCGATTTGAAACGGATTGATGTGTGCTATGTTGATATTAGGACAGGCGTGGTTAGTACCGTAATTGAGGAACGCCTCAACACCTATATCGATTTTAATGGTATTACCCTGATTAACAATGAAAAGGAAATTATTCACTGGTCGGAACGTGATGGTTGGGGACATTTTTACCTTTACGATAATCAGGGAAATTTAGTTCGTCAAATTACCAGCGGACCGTTTCATTGTGAACGGTTGGTGGGATATAATGAGTCAACCGAAACCCTTTACTTTCTCGCAAACGGACGTGAGCCGAATGAGGATCCCTACTACCTGCATTTGTACAGAATCGGTATCGATGGTTCAGGCCTTAAGCTATTGAATAAGGGCAACTTTGATCATTTTGTTAGCATGGCCGATAACCAGCTTTACTTTGTTGACAACTACTCACGCGTTAATACGGTTCCGGAGTCAAAGCTGATTGACAATCAGGGCAATGAGCTGTTATTCCTTGAAAAGGCCGATTTGAGCCTTTTGTTTCAGGCTGGGTACAGGTTTCCCGAACCATTCAGCGTAAAGGCTGCCGATGGCATTACCGATTTGTATGGGGTTATGTATAAACCCTTCGATTTTGACTCTACAAAACAGTATCCTGTTATTCTGTATGTTTACCCCGGTCCCCAAACCGAATCGGTGAATAAATCGTTTTCGGCCCGCATGGACAGAACCGACAGGCTGGCACAGTTTGGTTTCATTGTCATTACTGTTGGGAATAGGGGAGGGCATCCCAGCCGCTCGAAGTGGTATCACAACTATGGCTATGGTAATTTGCGTAACTATGGGCTTGCCGATAAAAAAGCAGCTACCGAACAGCTGGCCTACCGTCATAAGTTCATCGATATTAACCGTGTTGGAATACATGGCCACTCAGGTGGAGGCTTTATGACCGCTGCGGCTATGCTAACTTACCCCGATTTCTTTAAGGTGGGTGTGGCAAATGCTGGAAATCACGAGAACAATATATATAATCGCTGGTGGAGCGAAAAACATCACGGGGTAAAAGAAATTGCCGATACTGCCGGAAATGTTTCGTTTGAGTATAGTATCGACAAAAACTCAGAAATAGCCAAAAACCTCAAGGGACACCTGCTTTTAACCACCGGTGAAATCGATAACAATGTTCATCCAGGCAATACCATTCGATTAGCCAATGCCCTTATTCGCGCCAATAAACGATTCGATTTCTTTATGTTTCCAGGTCAACGGCATGGCTATGGCGATATGACCGAGTACTACTTCTGGTTAATGGGCGATTACTTTTGCCGGCATCTTTTAGGCGATTTTGATTCAAGTGTGGACATTATCCAAATGAATAACGAGGTTGAACAAAAGTAAGAAAGGGGCTTTTAAGCCCCTCTCTCTTAACCAAAACCTAACCTAAACTTAAATTTAACAGAAGTACTGCTGCAGTCCATCGAGTAGCCTTTTCCATCGTTGCTCTTCGGTCATGGAGTAGTATTTTTGCTTTTCCTCCTGAATTTTCCGTTGCTGTTCTTCTTCTTTTTGACGCTTTAATGATTCGTATCGGCTAATCACCTTATCGCGCAAATATTTTTCGGCTACTGTTGGAAATAGTTCGAGTAAAAGCTCTTCCTTTTCGTTTGCTGCCAGGCGAATGTCGTTGCCATAGTCGGGGAACGACGGGTTTGGCTGTTTTTTATAGTTTGATGTGTCGTAAGGTGTTTCCTCGGCCACTCCGGCAATTTTCAACCGGAATTGTGGGTCGATAGGCATGGGAGTTTTTCCGTAAATNNCAGTTTACCGCTTGAGCGCCAACTATTTGGCTGGTAGGTGTAACCAGCGGGGGACAACCGGCATCGAAGCGGACAGTGGGAATAATTTCCAGAACCCGGGGAAGCAAATTTTCCAGCTTTAGCTGTTTGAGCTGGGCTAACATGTTGGTGTACATACCGCCAGGAATTTCGGCATTTTTAACGTTTTCATCGGGTTTGGGGAAGTTAAAGTACCTTTCAATGGACTGACAGGCATCGAGCAATGAGTCATACTTGCCGGTTTGGGCAAGCAGTATGGCTTGTTCAAAGAGATTATCGATATGAGCAGGTAAAGTGTAGTTCGTTATATCAAAATCGATGGGGAATTCGTAAGTATCGAGTTCCTTTAGTTCCTCGCGGATGGTCCTGAGCTCATGGTTTATTGCAGCAGCTGCTTTTAGGTTCACCCCCGTATCGATCCCCATTTTATTGCAGAAAATCTGGATTAGCTCAAAGGCAGGGGCTGCGGGACCACCTGCAAAGTTCCATATAGCCGTATCAACAATATCAATCCCGTTTACTATTGCAGTTAATGTTGAGGCCAAGCCATAGCCAGGAGTGCAATGGGTGTGGAAATTGATGGGGAGCTTTACTTCACGTTTTAGTGCCGATACTATGATAGCTGCTTGTTCAGGTGTTACCAGTCCGGCCATATCCTTCAGGGTTACCATATCAGCCCCCATTGCCTCAAGCTCTTTAGCTTTGACGATGTAGTATTTTTCAGTGAAAATTTTTCGGGGTAGCGTTTTTCCGCTCAGCATTGCTTTAATCCTATCCTTATGTGAAAACTTAGGATCAACGGTGAAGCAAACGGTGCAATCGGCCATGCCCCCATTTTCCTTCACATACTTTACAGTGCTGCGGATATTGTCGGTATCGTTTAAAGCATCGAATATGCGCATTATTGATATGCCCGACTTAACGGCATTACGGTTAAACCCTTCTATTACCTCTTCGGGGTAAGGGTTATAGCCAAAAAGGTTGCGCCCTCGCGATAGCGCTGTAAGTTTTGAAGTGTTGCCTACGGCCTTCTTGATACTTTCGAGCCTGTGCCAGGGATCCTCGTTCAGGTAACGCATTACCGAATCGGGAACTGCACCACCCCATACTTCCATGGCATAAAAACCCGCTTCGCGGTAGTAGGGCAGCACCCTTTCCACCTGCTGCTGGGTCATTCGTGTGGCAAACAACGACTGTTGCCCGTCGCGGAGGGTTACATCCCTGATAAGCAGTTTTCTCTTCACCGTAATATATTTTTAATTTTTATATCTACCTCGTAATAAGAGTTACGGCGAAGGAACAAATATTGTTTTGATTTTCAGGTTAGAATTTTGTAGTTTGATAACATGGTTTTAAAACAATGTTTTCAAGCAGGTTTTAGTATCGTAAACGAGCATCGAGTTCATCACCATAAATGATGTAACACGGACTTGAGCACGATGTTTTATCATATTTTAGTTTAACAGATGTGGCGTCAATAACAATAATTTCTCTGCCTTTGCTACTATAGTACGCTTTAATTGAATAGTACGATTCGACATCAAGTAAAAATACCATTTCTTTTATTGACGAAAAGCCGCTATAAATAACATTTCCATTTTCTGTATTGCCACTGTATAGTTCAAAGTAAACCTGCTGGTTTTCGTTGTTTATAGTAAATTTTATCCGAACATCTATTTTATCGGGTTTTAACTCGTAACATTCATCGCAGTTAACAACAAGCGAACTTAAATCCTCACAGGAGAGGGGAACAAAAACGAATATCAAAATGGCTAATGCTTTAAAAATTTTACCGTACATATTTAATGTTTTCATTTACTATCCTTGGACGCAATACGTTAAAATGTATTCTTGCTGAAATGGTGTAAATATATGGTAATGTCCCAAGTTCTTTATTAAAGTTGTACCCAAATCCAAACGAATATTCCATTGTTTTGCCAATGATTGATAAGCCACCACTCACAGCTGGGATATAGGATGTTTTCGGATCGGATGATGTGCCCCGATAGTTTCGGAAGTCAGCGCCAAATTCAATTTCGGCAAATGCAACAATTTTTTTCTTATTAGCGTTGATAAGGGTTTGGTTCTTTCGCAGATTTGCCTGTACTACTTGACGGTATTCCCAGTACTGGTATAGCTGTCCATCGACGGTGGTAAGTGAGGCAATAGCCGTTGGCCTGTGCAGGTACCCAAATGAGAGTTGCGTTTGTGTGATTTGTTCAGCTATTCCAACGTAGTAACCCATTAGAAACTCATGGCTTGCAAAGGACGATCCAATTTCAAGGAAAACCGATGATACTGATGGTTTTATTCTGGTTTTAAATCCATTTTCGGCAAGGAACTGCATGGCATCTTTACTGTTGTATTCCCGGGCAATTTGGTAGTAACTTTTGCCATGTGAATGGTTAAGGGCATCCAAATAGTATAAGTTTTTTAGAATTTCTATCGACCTATTGGCTATGGCGAAGCATTGGGCGTTAGCACCTTTATCATCGGTTAATGTCAAATCGGCCCCGTAGCTGATTAAATAGTTGAAAATGATAGAATCGTTGAATTGAGCAGCAACCATTAATGGTGTAACGCCATTACTGTTGGCAATATCTGGATCGGCCCCGTTTTCGAGGAGTAATCTGGTACTTAACTTTGCACCCGTATAGGTTGACAGTATGAGAGGCGTATTTCCATGGTAATCCTTTGCGTTTAGGTCGGAGCCATAGTAGATCAAAATCTGTGTTAAATACGGTAACCCAAGCCAAACCGCATAATGCAGGGGGGTTAATCCTTTTGCGTTTGCTGCATTTATGTTGGCCCCATTTTGGATAAGTAGTTCGGCAATAGTGTCGTTTGCCGACCTCACTGCAGCGTGTAGTGCTGTGTTTCCATTAGGAGGAGATGCATTCACATTTGCCCCTTTGTCTATAAGAAGTTTAACCACTTCTGCATTACCCGATTGTGCAGCAAACATAAGAGGTGTAACCCCATTCCCATCGCAGGTATTAGGATCGGCACCCAAATTAATTAATTCAAGAACTTTGTCGGTATTGCCTGAATCGGCTTCAAGCATAAGCAGGTAGTTATAGGTTGACAGTATTTCAGTGGAGTCAATAGTTAATTCTTGTCCAATGGTTAAATTGAAATAGCCAGCTATTAAAAAAATAGCTGTGAGGAGTATGTAATATTTAACTTTTATATACATGAGTTCAGTCTATAAAGTTCATAAAGTTGAAAGTTTACCCTGTGAAATAATTTTGCGTGGCAAAATTACCCTGTTAAATAAAATCTCTGATTTTCTTTTGCAAAAGCAAAATATTTAATAGAGTATTTCACAGGGTGAATAAAGTTAAAACATTGAAAATAAGGGTTATATGTTTGAGTCCAGTCAAAAAAGCCCAAAAGCAAACACGTCATTGCGAGGAGGCACGACGAAGCAATCTGTTGCTCAAAGAGATATAGATTGCTTCGCTTCGCTCGCAATGACGAGAATACCTTTTTAGACTGGACTCATGTTTATTGCACAACGTTTTTTAAAATGCTGATAATTAAAAACATAGCTTGTTATGCTAAAATAAAACATGCTTTTTATACCGGACTCATACATAAAACACTTGCATTATTTACAAAAATAAAAAAACGCCCTGTGTTAAAGGGCGTTTTAACAAAGAATATGTCAACTATTTGGCGTATTTAATGCTTGCCTGTGCAGCAGCCAAACGTGCAATAGGAACACGGAAAGGCGAACAACTTACGTAGGTTAAGCCTGACTTATAGCAGAACTCAACCGATGCGGGATCGCCGCCTTGCTCGCCGCATATACCTACCTTAAGATCGGGACGGGTATTACGGCCTTTTGTTACAGCCATCTCAATTAGCTGTCCAACGCCATCCTGATCAATGGTTTGGAAGGGGTCGTTAACAAGAATCTTATTATCAAGGTAATCGTGGAGGAATCCTCCCATGTCGTCGCGGCTGAACCCAAAAGTCATTTGGGTAAGGTCGTTGGTACCAAAGGAGAAGAATTCGGCAGTCTTAGCCATTTGATTGGCAAGAAGGCAAGCGCGAGGGATTTCAATCATGGTACCGTATTTATACTCAATGGCGTTAATGCTGAATTTTTTGCATACTTCGGCATAAACGCGATCAACAATTTTCTTGGTGAAGTCGAGTTCCGAAACATCGCAGGTAACGGGAACCATGATTTCGGGTTTGGGCGATTTGCCTTCGTTCATGAGTTCGGCAGTAGCCTCGAAAATAGCTCGTATTTGCATTTCGGAGATTTCGGGGTAGGTAACGCCCAGACGAACTCCCCTGTGCCCCATCATGGGGTTAACCTCATGAAGTGCCTCGCCTCGTTTCATAATGGCATCAACCGAAATACCCAATGACTTGGCAAGTTCGGCTTGTTTATCGGCGCTTTGAGGTACAAACTCGTGTAGTGGTGGGTCGAGCAGACGGAAAGTAACGGGCAGGGTATCCATGGCCAGCATGGTGTTCTTCAAATCACGCTTAACAAATACAAAGAGCTCATTCAATGCTTTGCGACGTTCCTCTTCGGTTGCGCTGAGAATCATTTTACGAAGCAGGAACAAAGGCTCTTCGGAACCTTTTCCGTAAAACATGTGTTCGGTACGGAACAGGCCAATGCCTTCGGCTCCAAACTCGCGTGCAATTTTAGCATCCTCAGGGGTATCGGCATTGGTGCGAACTCCCATTTTGCGAAACTTATCAACCAACTTCATAAACTCCTGGAAGCGAGGATTCTCAGTTGCCTCCATTAGCTTTAGTTCGGCGTTATAAACATGTCCTCTAGTACCGTTTAGGGTTAGCACATCGCCTTCCTTAATTGCTATGTTAGAACCTTCAATCTTAGCTGTTTTTTCAGCGGCGTTAACCTTTAGAGCGCCAGCACCAACAATACAGCATTTTCCCCAGCCTCGGGCAACAAGAGCGGCATGCGAGGTCATACCTCCACGGGCGGTTAGAATGCCCTTTGCAGCACGCATACCCTCAACGTCTTCGGGGTTGGTTTCCTCGCGTAGCAGTATTACCTTTTCACCCTTACGTGTCCATGCAACTGCGTCTTCGGCTGTGAATACCACCTTACCAACTGCTGCGCCAGGGCCTGCCGGTAAACCTTTAACAATAGGTGTAACCTTGGCTTCCTCTTTAGGGTCGCAAATGGGGTGAAGTAACTCATCGAGCTGAATGGGATCAACACGAAGTACTGCAGTTTTTTCATCAATAAGCCCTTCGTGTAACATGTCCATGGCCATATTCAGGGCAGCGGTACCAGTACGTTTGCCTGCACGGCATTGTAGCATGTAAAGTTTACCTTCCTGTATGGTGAACTCGATGTCCTGCATATCCTTGAATGCTCTTTCAAGGGTATTGCGGATATCAACAAGTTCTTTATAGGTTTGGGGCATGAGCTCCTCCAAACTGGGGAGATGCTTGTTTTGTTCATTTTTGGTTTCGTTGTTCAAGGGGTTGGGGGTACGTATTCCGGCTACTACATCTTCGCCCTGAGCGTTTATCAGCCATTCCCCATAAAATACATTTTCGCCGGTTGCAGGGTTACGGGTAAAAGCTACTCCAGTTGCTGAAGTATCGCCCATATTTCCGAATACCATGGTTTGAACGTTAACGGCAGTACCCCAATCGTCGGGAATACCCTCAATGCGACGGTACGATACTGCTTTTTTACCGTTCCAGCTCTTGAACACGGCTTTAATGCCACCCAGTAATTGTTCTTTGGCATCATCGGGGAATTCCTTGCCAAAAACCTTCTTAACCTGTTTTTTGAACTCTTCGGCTAAGAACTTCAGGTCATCGGCGTTTAAATCGGTATCGTTCTTGTAGCCCTTGCTGTGCTTGTATTGGTCAAGAATATCATCAAGCTGTTTACGGATACCTTTTCCATCGGTAGTTTCAATGCCTTCGGCTTTTTCCATTACTACGTCGGCGTACATCATGATTAACCGACGGTATGAGTCCCAAACAAACCTGGGGTTACTGGTTTTCTTAATTAGGCCGGGAATGGTTGATGAACAAAGGCCGATGTTAAGTACGGTATCCATCATGCCGGGCATCGACTTACGGGCGCCAGAACGGCAGCTAACCAGTAGGGGATTTTCAGGATCACCGTACTTCATCCCCATCATCTGCTCAACCTTTGCCATGGCATCCCATAATTCAGGGATTAGGTCGGCAGGTAGTTCATGGTTGTTCTTGTAGTACTCATTACAGGTATCGGTTGTAATGGTAAAACCTGCGGGTACCGGTAAACCTAAGAGACACATCTCAGCAAGGTTTGCCCCCTTGCCACCAAGCAGATTCTTCATGTCTGCTTTTCCTTCGGCCGTCTTATTCCCAAAGACGTAAATTCTCTTTACTTTCGACATTTATTTTCGAGTTTTTAATTAAACTATTAGGGTTTATTCCAACTGATTTTAACAAATTCTTCGTGAACTTACAAAAGTATTAAAAAAAATGGAATGGGGTAACAAAAGTTTGGGTTTCACACCTTTTAACATCTGCAATCGTTTTAGAATCTAATTTGGCGATTTAATAGTCAATTTTTTATTCCTACATTAGCATCAATGTTAAACATTTTACTTATTTCATCATCAAAATAAAAACTAAACATTCAGGCTATGAAAAAAGTTTTTCTGCTGTTGCTTTCAGTCATGCTTGTTGCTTTTGATTTTTCTGTGGCACAAGTTGCAAAGCAGCAAATCACTCTTGACGACCTATTCAAAAAAGGTACTTTTCGGTCGAAAAGTATTTGGGGATTAACTCCAATGAACGATGACGAGTACTACTCCGCTCTTGACGATAAAGGTAGGGTTGTTAAGTACAAGTTCACCACTGGCGAACAGGTTGAGGTTTTATTTGACCCCTCTGCCTTTCAGGTTGCAGAGTTGAAGGGCATGTCGAGTTACAGGTTCTCGGATGACGAAAACTTGATGTTGATTGAAACCAACGTTCAATCAATCTATCGTTATTCCTACACCGCTGAAAATTTTGTTTACAACATCAAAACTAAAGAGCTAAAACGATTATCACAAAACGGGCCTCAGCTGAATGCTACATTTTCGCCCGATGGCTCCAAGATGGCCTTTGTTCGTGATAATAATATATATATGGTTGATTTGCATAGCTTTGAGGAGTTTCAAATTACAACCGATGGTGAGTACAACAAGATCATCAATGGCGCTGCCGATTGGGTTTATGAGGAAGAGTTTGCATTAACCACCGGCATGCAGTGGTCGCCCGATTCCAAAAAACTGGCCTACTTCCGTTTTGATGAGAGCGGGGTGAAAATGTTCAACATGACCATGTATGAACGAAAACTATATCCGGACAACTATACCTTTAAGTATCCAAAAGCAGGTGAGGAGAACTCGGCTGTAACCATACATGTTTATGACCTGGCTGAAAAGAAAACCCAACCAATGGATGCTGGCCCTAATGCTGACCAGTATATTGCCCGAATAAAATGGATGCCAACTTCCGATAAGCTTTGCCTGATACGATTGAATCGTCTTCAGAATCAAATTGATATTCTGATGGCCGATCCCTTATCGGGCAGCTCTGAGGTTGTTTTCTCTGAGACTAATAAGTACTATATCGAAGAGGTTACTGATAGCTACTTAACCATCACCCCTGATGGAAAAAAGTTCATTTTAACCTCGGAACGTGATGGGTTTAAACACATCTACCTGTACGACTTACAAACCAAACAGGCAAGTCAGCTTACCGGTGGTATCAACGAGGTTATTTCGGTTTACGGGTATGATCCCAAAGGGAAAACCATATACTACCTTGGTTATGATCAAGGTCCTTTGCAAAGAGCAGTTTTTGCGGTCGATTTAAAGGGGAATACCCAAAAACTTTCCAAAAAAAGCGGTTCAAATTTTGCCGTTTTTACCAATCACTATAAGTATTACATGGTTTACCATTCCTCTGTTACAACCCCGCTGAATGTTACGCTCTACAAATTGAATGGGAAAGAGGTTCGGGTAATGGAGAATAATCAGGCACTTACTGATAGGTTGCAGGCTTATGAGCTACCTCAAAAGGAATTTTTTACATTCGAGACCTCCGAGGGGGTAGAGCTATATGGGTATATGGTAAAACCTTTGAATTTTGATAGCACCACAAAGTATCCTGTAATGATGTACCAGTACAGTGGCCCAGGTTCGCAGTCGGTTACTGATAATTTCCGTATAGGCTGGGATGAGTATCTGGCAACATTAGGCTACATGGTAGTTTGTGTTGATGGACGTGGTACGGGTGGCCGTGGTGAGCATTTTAAGAAGATGACCTACGGCCAGCTTGGTTACTATGAATCCATCGACCAGATTGAAGCCGCAAAATACCTGCAAACCCTTCCGTTTGTCGATGGTAGTCGCATTGGAATTTGGGGTTGGAGCTATGGCGGTTACATGTCGAGCCTTTGCCTTTTCAAAGGAGCTGATGTATTCCGTATGGCAATAGCAGTTGCACCAGTAACCAACTGGCGATACTATGATTCAATTTACACCGAACGTTACATGGGTTTACCCCAGGATAATCCTCTTGGTTACGACAATAACTCCCCTATTAATCACGTTGACAAGCTAAAAGGGAAATTCTTACTTATTCATGGTACGGCCGATGACAATGTGCATTTTCAGAATTCCATTGAGATGATCGAAAAGCTGGTTCAGGCTGGCAAGCAGTTCGATGTTATGATTTATCCCGATAAAAATCATGGAATTAGAGGTGGAAACACTACAATGCACCTATATAACCTGATGGCCAGCTATATTAAGGAAAACCTTTAATTATGGTTAAATTCTTTTTTTGAGGTGCAATTGATGGTTGCTCGTTGTTCGTTGTTCGTAGTTCGGAAAATAGTTGATGGTTGATGGTTGATGGTTGATGGTTGATGGTTGATGTGATTGATGTGATTGATTAGATTGAGGGGATTGATGTCTTATAACTTTTAACTTTTAACTTGATTTTAAACCTTGAACATAGAACCTCGAACCTTGAACTTTGAACCTCGGACCTTGAACCTTGAACCTTGAACCTCGAACCTCGAACCTTGAACCTTGAACCTTGAACTTTATCCTTTAACTTTTAACTTTTAACTTTTAACTCTTTCCTACCTTAGCACCTTTAAAAAAAGAACAAACCATTTTACCTAAAATGCTTGACCATTCAAATAAACTTTGTAAATTTGCAACCGCAATTTTTAAATGAGTTCTTTTTATTTGATTTGATGTAAATGCCCAGATGGCGGAATTGGTAGACGCGCTAGTTTCAGGGACTAGTATCAGCAATGATGTGCAGGTTCGAGTCCTGTTCTGGGCACAAAAAGGGCATTAGTATTGTTTTTTATGGTTGCATTTTTATATCTTTGCAGATGAAAAACTGCCCAGGTGGTGGAACCGAGTGAAACGAGCTCCCACCACCCCTGGTAAACAAGATATATAGGTTAGAAGTTGGAGCAGTTCTAACTATTAATGAAGATACCAAATGCCCAGGTGGTGGAATTGGTAGACACACCAGCTTGAGGGGCTGGCGCCGTCAAAAGCGTGCAAGTTCGAGTCTTGTCCTGGGCACTCAAAACATTAAAACCTTGTGAATTTAGCAAGGTTTTTTTAATTTTGGTCATCACCAAATCTTATTAGCCATGAAAGCAAAAATATTAACTTTAATTCTTGCCATGGAATTGGCTTCGGTTTATGCCCAAAAAAGCGACGATTTTGTAACTCTTACAGGCAATAGGCTAAGTATTACCTTTATTGGTCATGGTACCCTTATGTTTAATTTCAAGGGTAAAACAATCCATATCGATCCATGGTCCTACCTGGCCAATTACGATACGCTCCCCAAAGCCGATTATGTAATTCTCACCCACCACCATCCCGATCATTTAGACTCTGCTGCGCTATCAAAGATTTTTACATCGACCACTAAGCTATACTGGACTGCCAGTTGCGCTGCTCAAAGTAAGTTTAAAGCCGAAGGTAAAATTGTTTCAAACGGCGATACCCTTGTCACTCCCGATTTTCAATTTATTGCAGTTCCTGCTTACAATATGGTAAATAAACGTCCCAACGGCGAACCGTTTCACCCGAAGGGTGAAGGTAATGGTTACATTTTTGAATTCGATAATCTGCGTGTATATGTGGCTGGCGATACCGAAAATATCCCTGAGATGCAGGACTTTGGGCATGTGGATATTGCATTCCTACCTGTAAATTTGCCTTATACCATGAGTGGTGAAATGTTTAAATCGGCTTTGCTTATGCTAAAACCTAAGATTGCTTACCCTTACCATACCGGGAATACCGATTTGAATGAACTAGCCCATACTTTACATGATGTGAAAGGCATTGAAATTAGGTATAGATTGATGAAATAAAAAAAAGTTGTCCGGTTATACTGTCTTTTGGATCTGGGACTATTGGTGGATTCGATGCATGGTCGACAGTAATTGCAGTGATCCGGACAACCTGGCTGCTGGTGGCAGCAATTTATGTATTTATAGTGTTTGGGACATAACCATTAGTAACAAAATCGTGCCACAATTGCAGGTTTATCTCCAAATTTCAAATTTTAATCTGTATATAATAGGTAATCAGCTAAATAAATTTTTGAAAAGAAGAAATGGTATTGCCCGAAAACATTAAAGGTGTGGAAATATTTCTACACTTTGTGGAGTAGAAATGTGGAAAATTTACTCACTTATTGTTTATCACTTTACTGCTGGATTGTATTGCCCGGTAAAAAATATCATGGATTCGTGTTCGGTAGTTCATGTTGGTTAGCTTTGTGTTTTCAGCATCTGGATGAATACGGTTTGACAGGAAAATGTAAACCAGACCGTTTTCAGGATCGGCCCAAACCATAGTGCCCGTATAGCCACTATGGCCAAAGCTCAAGGGCGAAGCCAACATACCAGCGGGCGATATGCCATTGATGTTGGGCTTGTCGAAACCATAAGCCCTACGGTTATTATCGGTTAGTTTGGGATTGGCAAAAAGCGCCACAGTTTTTGGTAAAAAAAATTGCTTGCCTACATACTTGAGGGTCAACGCTTTTTACTATATTTCTTGTTAAGGGGTTTTATTTTCATCTTTGTCCTTATTACGAATCATATCTCCAAGAAATCCAGCAACTAAAAAACCTAATGTCAATATGATTGCTGTTACTATATTATAAGCACCAAAAACAACTGGAAACCATACAAGAAGACATAACAGGACAATTATTAATAATGATTTAAAAGGAATAGATTTCATAGTAATAATTTAGATATTAGATAACCATTTTGCAATCTTACCTACGGATCCAGTTGAACCACTTACAGCACCCGATAAAGCACCAACTCCTACCGATGTCCAATTTACCTCTCCTGACCCAGCGTATGAACCAATAGCACCTGTAACTCCGCCCCAAACTGCTCCAACTATATCGGCAGCTGCCCATGGAGCAATGGTGATTTCATTAGTACTCTTCAAATTGCCACCAAATGCATCGGGGTTTTCTTCCCACCATTCAATTGATGCAATTGAAATTGCTAAGATAGTGGCAAGCATCTCTCCTTCACCAGAGCCTGGTTGATATCCAATATCGTCAAATTTAGTAATTAAGTATTTAATATTTGTCTTTAACTGAGCATCAGATAACAAACCTTCGTAATTTGCTTTTAAGTCCGTGCTTAGGCTTATTAAAATACTTAATGAATTATCGTTAATTTTATGACTTTCTGCAAGATTTTCGATTAATTCAAAGATGTTTTCTTCATCATTATTGCTAGATTTTATGTTTTTTTGTCCAAAACAAAGTGCTGTAAGTTGTTCTGTTACTATAAGGCTTTTATGTTCTCTTAATCCTTGTAATATTAGTTGCTTTTCTTTTGCAGGCAAATCTAATTCTGATGCAAATTTTTTATTGAAATCATTAATAATATCAATCTTCTCAAAAACATTATTATTTATACTTTTACCCGCATCAAAATTATTTTTAACATTTGTCAGAAATGCATTATGTATTTCCCCCATTTTGAAAAGTCAGAAACCTGAATTTTTGTTTTTGCCACGTTCGATTCTTCTTTCTCACAACTCATAAAAGCAGTAACTCCCAAAACTAATAATACTGAAAAAGTTAATTTAGTTTTCATAGTAGTAAAGTTTTATTTTGCCTACTTTCAAAAATGGTTTTAGGTCGATGTTTCTGCAATTCCGACAAAAATCATTATATACAAAATCGTGCCACAATTGCAGGTTTATCTACAAATATCAACTTTTAATCTGTATATATAACAGGTAATCAGCTAAATAATTTATTGAAAAGGGGAAATGGTATTGTCCGAAAACGTTAAAGGTGTGGAAATATTTCTACACTTTGTGGAGTAGAGATTTAGAAAATTTACTCACTTATTGTTTATCACTTTACTGCTGGATTGTATTGCCCGGTAAAAAATATCATGTATTCGTGTTCGGTAGTTCATGTTGGTTAGCTTAGTGTTTTCAGCATCTGGATGAATACGGTTTGACAGGAAAATGTAAACCAGACCGTTTTCAGGATCGGCCCAAACCATAGTACCCGTAAAGCCACTATGGCCGAAGCTCAAGGGCGAAGCCAACATACCAGCGGGCGATATGCCATTGATGTTGGGCTTGTCGAAACCATAAGCCCTACGGTTATTGTCGGTTAGTTTGGGATTGGCAAAAAGCGCCACAGTTCCAGGAGAAAAAAATTGCTCGCCTCCATACTCCCCGTCGTTCAGGTATAGCTGCATGAGCTTGGCCATGTCGTTAGCATTGGCGAATAGGCCTGCATGGCCTGCCACTCCACCGAGCATGGCAGCAGCAGGATCATGAACATGCCCCCAGATAAGCTGCTTACGGAAAACAGGGTCGTGTTCGGTTGGAGCTATCCGTTCGGTGTCGAATCGTTGGAGCGGGTTAAAGCAGGTGTAATTCATTCCTAATTTGCTAAAAAATGGTTCTACCACCATGTTTAACTTTTTCTGTTCGATGTTTTCAACCATTCGTTGAAGGTACAGGAAGCCTAAATCGCTGTAACGATATTTGCCAGCCTCGGCAAGGGACGATTGGTTAATCCACTTGAGTATTGAATCGCCAAGGCTCGTCAGGGAGTAAATGCGGAAAGCTACTGGGTTTGGAAAGCTACTGCTCGAATCGGTACGGTAGTAGCTTGGCGAAGGGTAAGTAAACCTACTGGCGTAAAGTTTTCCATTAAACCTGTATGGATGCATAACACTGAAGGTTTCACTCCAGAGTGGGATGGCTGGTTCTAACGATGTAAGG
Organism: Bacteroidales bacterium UBA4073; assembly: GCA_002383425.1. Lineage (GTDB taxonomy): Bacteria > Bacteroidota > Bacteroidia > Bacteroidales > Tenuifilaceae > Tenuifilum. Next base: position 15,808 of record DFYV01000123.1, read on the forward strand.
GTATTCATGTAAAAAGGTATCCATGCTTGCAGTCCTGATTGATGTCTTAAAATTCCAGCTATTGTCAATTTCAATTTATCAGGATATTCATTTAAGTTGATGTATTGTCCAAGGTTTGAATCGAAATTAATAGTTCCCCTGTCGTATAGCTTCATTGCGGCCGGCAAAGTGGCAGCTACCTTGGTTACCGATGCAATGTCGTAAAGCATTCTGACGTCGATGCCTTGCTCCGAAACGTATGTGGGCTTACCGAATGCCTTATGGTAAAATACAATCCCGTCTTTGGCTGCAAGTATTTGCATGCCGGGAGAGGCTCCTGTTCTGATTATCTCCCTGGCCAGCGAATCGACCTCAATCAGCTGTTCCGATTTAATCCCGAGTTCTTCGGGAATACCATATCCTAATCGTATTTTCTGGTTCGAACTGTAGCCTGTGTTAATGCCAAAAAGATTACTTGCCGTTACGCTTAGCTTCCCCGAGAATGGTATTCCACCAAAAATGGCTTGAGCAGTAAGATTTTGGCTATCGGTTGAGTTATCGTATGAAACAAGAATGGCCGCAAATGCTAAGGGATTTGAAAACATGTTGATGGAGTAGGGGGTACCGAAAAGGCTAACTATAACCTTTTTACGGAACGACAGGTCAAACAGAAAATTCGACGACTGTGGACTTACCCCATTCCCGTTTGCAACCCTGCTATTGATAGTATGGTAGCCAACAATTACCAAATTGTAAGGCTCAACCTCTGTTAGTAAGATGTCAAATTCGGTCTGATCGGCATAAGCATTGATGGTAAAGGTATTTATCGATGTATAAAGTTCGAGCTGCTCACGAAAAGCATCTCCCTTGTTTGAGCCTATCTCAATATAGGCTATTCTGAGCGTATCGAGTCGTTTAAGTGGAACAATGTTGTTTTCATTATGAATAACCGTAATGGCTTTTTTTATGATATTACGTTTTAGTACTTGCGAGTGGGGTTGATTTAAATCGGAATAGATACCCTCAATGGTTACAGGCTTATATCTGTTTAAACCCGCAAGATACTTGGCCATCAGAACTTTTTTGCATTTTATGTTGATGATTTCTTCGGGTATATGGCCATCTTTTATCAATTTATCTATCTTTTTGATGGTATTTTCAATTTCGCCTGGGAAAAGTAGGATGTCGTTACCGGCGAGTAAGGAACGGATGTTGGCATCAACCGGATCGAAGTAATCCGAAACGCCCTTCATATTTAGAGCATCGGTTATGGCAAGGCCGTTAAACCTGAGCTCACCAAACAGTTTTTGGCTTACAATTCGGGGTGAAAGACTCGATGGTAAAAGGGTATCGGATTCAAGCGATGGAATTTTCAGATGTGCAACCATTACCCCGGCTACTCCCTCTGAAAATAGAGCTTTAAAGGGGTAAAGTTCAATGGAATCGATACGATTAGCGCTGTGTTGCACAAGGGGTAGTGTTAGGTGCGAATCTTCATAGGTATCGCCATGACCGGGAAAATGTTTGGCACAAGCCAGAATGCCATTATCCTGCAAGCCCTTTGTGTAGGCAATGCCGTGCCTGTACACCATTTCCCTGTCCTGCCCAAAGGCCCTTGAGCCTATAACAGGATTAAGTGGATTACTATTGATGTCAATTACTGGGGCAAAATTAATATGAATGCCTAAGCGTTTGAGCTGAAGGGCAATGTCGGCAGCCATCTGGTACGTGAGCAGGGTGTCGTTGGTTGTTCCAAGTGCCATCTGGCGGGGGTAGGATATGGTGCTATCGAGTCGCATTCCCAGCCCCCATTCGGCATCAATACCTATGAGTAATGGTACTTTTGCCAACGATTGGTAGTGGTTGGTTAGTAATGCCTGTCTTACAGGCCCTCCCTGAAAGAATATCAACCCTCCAATTCCTTGTTTGGATACTAATTGTGCAATTTCCTGGTTGTGGGAATCATCCTTGTTTGAATAGGCAGCCACCATGAAAAGCTGTGCTATTCGTTCTTTTTGGGTTAAGCTGTTTAATACGGAATCAACCCAGCGTGCCTGGTTTACCGAATCGGTTTTGCAAACCAAAGGATTGCCATACTGGCCATAAAGTATTTGGCTTATAGTCAATGAGATAGCAAAAAGTGTAATGTGCTTCATCAGAAAAAATCGATAAATTTTGTTTCATTTACTGCAAATATAACATTTGCGGTGATTTTAAACTTTTAAAGTTGATGTTTTACTGGAAATAAAATATCAACATATACTTAAAATAAATAAGCACAATCTAATAAATTCATAGGTGTAAGGCGTGAGACGTTAGACGTTAAACGTAAGGCGTAAGGTGTTAGACGTTTAACTTTTAACGTTTAACTTTTAACGTTAGTTGTAAGGCGTAAGACGTGAATCGTGAAATGTGAGACGTTTGGCGTTTAACGTTTAACATATAACGTTTAACATATAACGTTTAACTTTTAACGTTTTTTAGACAGGACTCATATTTGAATACCCAAAAAATCCCGCCATGCGGGATTTAACAAGAATAACCCCCTATGAAATAGGTGGGGGGATGAAAGTAGAGTAACTTAAACCACGAAGTGGTTTAACTATCAGTAAACAATATGAGTGTCTATAAATAAATACTCTTATGTAATCTCTTTTTTATGCAGCCTCAAGAATCGCTATTTTCGTTTTTAAGATGAAAGGTACTTGTTCCAATGTTCAACTCCTTCGGGGTTGAATTCTTGTTTTGTCACTGTTTTCCCCACCGATTCCATCGGGGGTTATTGATGTTTGACCCTTCGGGTCAAATAGCGTTCTAAAAAGTTCATAGGCGTAAGGCGTTAGACGTGAGACGTTAAACGTAAGGCGTGATTCGTGATTCGTAATGCATAAGACGTTTAACTTTTAACTTTTAACGTTTAACGTCCTGATGGTTGTTAAATTTTTTGATTAGCAGCTTGCCGGTAGGTGACGAGCAAGTTTAACCTTCCAGCTCTTCCATTTCCTTTTGGAGGGCAGCCATTTTAATGGCGGTTATTGCGGCTTCAACGCCTTTATTGCCATGCTTACCACCTGCACGGTCAATGGCTTGTTCAAGATTACCGGTGGTTAGCACCCCAAAGATAAAGGGGATATTGTAGGTCAGGTTGAGCTCGGTAATGCCATGGGTAACACTTTGGCAGATGAAATCGAAATGGCGTGTTTCACCCTGAATAACGCAGCCCAAACAAATCACTGCATCTAAATCGGCATACTCGGCCATAAATTGTCCGCCAAGGGTCAGCTCAAAAGTTCCTGGAACATGCTTAACAAGAATATCCTCTTCGGTGGCGCCATGCTCAAGCAATGTGGTGTAAGCACCCTGGAGCAACTTGTGGGTTACCGAATCGTTCCAGTCCGATACCACAATGCCAAATTTCATGTTCTTTGCACTTGGAACCCTGCTGGGGTCGTAATTTGATAAGTTTTTCAGGTGTGTTGCCATAATAAATTTGTTTTTTCAAAGGTAAAAAAAATCGAGCTATAAAATAAGGGGTAGCAATGTGCTACAGCTTATTATATCAGATTGTATTCACAGAGTTACAGATTTATCGGGGTTCAAAATCAAGTTAAAGGTTAAAGGATAAAGGTTAAAGGATAAAGTTCAAGGTT
>DFYV01000073.1:0-5472 GCA_002383425.1 Bacteroidales bacterium UBA4073
AATCCTTTTACATGAATTCGGCTCGATTCCCAATTCTGCTCAATCCCTCCAACAACATTTGGCTCAGGCACTCCATAATTCCCTATCAAAGGGAATGTGGCAACAAGGATCTGTCCGTAGTACGATGGGTCGGTCAAACTTTCCGGATAGCCATTCATTGCGGTATTAAAAACAACTTCGCCCGAAGCATTTCCGCTATATCCAAAAGAGTAACCAGTGTAAACCGAACCATCCTCAAGCACAAGCTTAGCATTTTGGCGATGTTTCATTTCGATATGTTTTATGATATAAATTCCATGCCTTTAGCATTACCCACCCATCATCGAATACAGTTAAAGCCAATACAATGGATAAAAAAAAACCTGCCAAAACTGACAGGTTAAAAATAAATGTATGTAAGCTTAGTTTTTGTTCAAATCCAGTGTGCTTTGTGAATTGCAGTATTTTTTTAAGTAGAGTCATGCTGTAAATGTTCATACAAAACTACAACATTTTTCCAAAAATCAAAATTCAATAAAAAAGGTGGAATTCCTTTTTTGAGGTACTAAGATAAGAAAAGGTTAAAGGTTAAAGGTTAAAAGTTAAATGCTCAAGGTTTTAATTCAAGATTCAAGATTTCAGATTATATATTCAAAATTCTAATTTCAAAACTCTTGTTTTACCATCAACTATCAACTATTATCACATCATCACATCAAACGTCAACCATCAACCCTCAACTATTTTTCCGAACAACAAACAACGAACAACGAACAACTATTATGCCATCAACCATCAACCATTTTTCCGAACAACGAACAACAAACAACCATCAATTGTAAATTCATAGCACCTCAAAAAAAATTAACCAAAAAAGTAAAGGCATTTTATCACAAAATCAATTTTGATATATAAATTTGAATGTCAATTTGTAACAGAGAAATGGAGACTGAGGTAAAGCAAGCGTACCTTAAATATTTTGATAGCTACATTCAGCGAAAGTTAGACGATATGCTCAAAGCGTTTTCTACTGATTTCAATATGATTGGAACTGGTATAGATGAATTCAGTGTAACACCACAGTACTCGCTGGAGCTTTTCAAAAGGGAGTTTTCCCAGGCACCCGATCCACTCACTTACCAGTTTAAAGTGTTAAAGGTTTACCCCATTACTAACGATTCGGCATACATAATGGGGCTTGTGGATATGAAATTTTTACTGCCAACAGGTGAGTTTGAGTACACCAACAACAGGACAACTGCAATTCTGAGGAAAGAAAATGGCGAATGGAAGTTAGTGCATGGGCACTGGTCACAACCTGCCGAGATGCAACTTAAAGGTGAAAGCGTGCCTCTTTCGGCTGTTCTAAAGCTCAACAGGGAACTCAAAAGCCAGCTACTCCTGAAACAACAAGAACTGGAGAAACAAAACCAGCAGCTCAAGGAAATGAACCAGTCACTCTCCAAGCTCTTTTCCATTATTTCGCACGACCTAAAAAGCCCGTTCAATGCCTTTTTAGGCATTACCGATCTTATGTTAATGAATTTTGACGACGACTTTGAAAACAAGGAGTATTTTCAGCTTCGCCTTCAACTCCTTAACGACCTTGCTCACAACCTATACGACCTAACAGAAAATTTACTCAACTGGGCTAAGCTAAACTCCAACGCCATTGAACCCAAATACCGACAAATACCCATAGACTCACTAATCCAAAAACAGGTAAACATACTACGCCCTATCTGGCAGAAGAAAAGGTTAAAGGTAACCGAAGATGTTCCTGACGAGTTAACGGTAAGTACCGATCCCGACATGCTCGCAATTATTATTCGCAATTTAGTTTCCAACGCCATTAAATTCTCATACCCTGAAGCTGAAATTAAAATACAGGTAATGGATAACCCTGAAAACTTAACCATTAAAGTTGTTGATAACGGTACAGGGATGACAACAGAGCAGCTTCAAAACCTTTTCAAGGACTATAAATCGAGCAGGGGAACCGACAACGAGAAAGGTGCCGGAATTGGCCTTGCAACCTGCAAGGAGCTAACCACTAAGCTTAAAGGCAACCTGAAATTTATTTCGGAGTTGAACAAAGGAACAACGGTAATTGTTGAACTACCAAATCAAATCTGACAAACACACATGACCACGCATAGTAAAGTTCTTCGGTGGATTGAACTAATAGTAATTTTTATTGGAGGCCCCCTCATTTTCTACTTCAACATCCTACGGATTCCTAAATTTATTCCACTCCTGTTAGTCTTTGCGGTATCAATCGTTTACCTGCTCCTTTCAAAATCATTTAACAGAAAAGCATTTGGCATTAATGGCTTTGACAATTGGAAAGATTTTGGCATACGCATTGGAATTACGTTGCTTGTAATTACATTTCTGAGTCTTGCTTTACTCCCTAAAGAACATCTTTTCGAACTACCTATAAACCACCCATGGATTTGGGTTATGATAATGATTTTCTACCCATTATGGTCAGCCTTTACTCAGGAAGTGATATACAGGGGGTTCTATTTTCATAGGTACTCCCCGCTTTTCAAATCTGAAAAAATTGCCATTCTTGTTAATGCGTTCCTTTTTGGATTTCTTCATATCATCTTTCGTAACTGGGTTGCCGTTGCCGCAACCATAGTTATAGGCTTAGTGTGGGCTTATACCTACACTAAACATGGCTCACTTCTGATAGTATCGGCTGAACACGCTATAGTAGGAAACTACATTTTCACCATTGGTCTTGGATATTTCTTCTACCTGCCCGATTTTTAACCGTTTTATCCTAAATATCCGATAGTTTCGGATTGTTCTGAGCTCTGACGATTAGTGCAACAGAAGATTCCATTTTTAATTAACCGATGTTTCGCACGTAAATGAGTATGCACCGAAAATAACGAAAGCACGATAGCACGAAGGTACGATAGCACGANNACGATAGCACGAGGGCACGATAGCACGAAGGCACGAAAGAACGAAAGCACTATGACACTAATTTTTTAAATAAAAAACAATAATTTTGTGTTAATTCGTGAAATTCGTGGCTATCTCTCAATCGAGTGTATTTTTGGTTTGCATGCAATGAAAGAGACCTTTCGGATGTGACTCATAAATCAACTATTTACAAATGGATTGAAATTATCATGTAATTCATTATCAAGCGATTGATAATTCCCATGTATATCTAATACTTTGTGAAACTTTGTGCTTNNAGCGATTTAGATTTTTACCACAAAGATCTCAAAGGGATTCACAAAGACCACAAAGATTGTATGTGGTTGTATTTTAACATCTTAATCCATGAAAATTAAGTGCGAAACATTAGAAAGTCAGAATTTAGAATTTTTTTGTTCGTTGTTTTTAAACTACTTAAAAAAAATTGCAGTGTATTCATCAGCCTTTTTTAGATAAGAATTACGAAGTTTTTTATTCATGAGTTCAGTTTAAAAAGGTACAAAGTTGAAAGTTCATAAAGTTCATAAAGTTNNAAGTTAAAACAAATTTCACAACATTCTTTAAAATGCTGATATTTAAAAACATAACTAGTTTTGCTAAAATAAAACATGCTTTTTATACCGGACTCATCCATTAATAAACATTTATCAATTTCTTCTAAAACTATCTATCTTCTACCTTTTGCCTTCTAATTTCATTTTGCATTCAGCAATAGTCCTTAACCTTCCTCTACCTTCCTCTACCTTCCTCTATCTTCCTCTACCTTCCTCTACCTTCCTCTACCTTCTTCTACCTTCTTCTACNNACCTTCCTCTCTTTAAAATATTAGCTAAAACTAAATGCCTTGCAAATTGTTAATAAATTATATGTCACTTGTATTTCCAAATTACCGTACAAAAAGCTAACTTTACAATCAGAATAATATGGCAGCAACTATTTTAAAACCAGGCGATTTTGCTCCTGAATTTACCGGAAAAGATCAGGATGGAAAGGTTATTAGGCTTTTGGATTTCAAAGGGAAAAAACTGATACTTTACTTTTACCCAAAGGACAATACCAGCGGTTGTACCGCTGAGGCTTGCAGCCTGCGCGATGGCTACGAGGAGTTGAAAAGTCTTGGCATGGAAGTGGTTGGCGTTAGCCCCGATTCTGAAAAATCGCACAAAGGTTTTATTCAGAAGCATAGCTTACCATTTCGTCTCATAGCCGATGAGAACCATGAAATTGCTGAAAAGTATGGCGCATGGGGTGAAAAAAAGATGTACGGAAAAACATATTTTGGGATACTTCGAACTACTTTTGTAATTGATGGCAGCGGAATTATTACCCATATTTTCAACAAGGTTGACACCAAGGAACACGTTAAACAAATACTATCTGAAATAAACAAGTAAATGGAAACTACTGAGAACAAGGAACGTAAAGAGATTAACAAGGAAAAGCTAAAAGCCCTTCAATCGACCATCGATAAAATTGAGAAGGATTTTGGTAAAGGATCAATTATGAGGCTTGGCGATAAGGCCGTATCGGAAGTGCCGGTTATTTCGTCAGGTTCAATAGCGCTTGATATGGCACTTGGGGTTGGCGGATATCCCCGTGGCAGAGTGGTTGAAATTTATGGCCCAGAATCATCGGGGAAAACTACCTTAGCCATTCATGCCATTGCCGAGGCACAAAAGCAAGGCGGAATTGCCGCCATAATTGATGCGGAACACGCTTTTGACCGCAGCTATGCGGAAAAGTTAGGAGTGGACGTAGAAAACCTGCTATTCGCTCAGCCCGATAACGGCGAGCAAGCTCTTGAAATTGCCGACAACCTGATCCGTTCGGGTTCAATTGACATCATAGTAATTGACTCGGTTGCCGCACTTACCCCTAAAGCCGAAATTGAAGGCGATATGGGCGAAAACAAGATGGGTCTGCAGGCACGACTCATGTCGCAAGCCCTACGAAAGCTCACTGCTACCATTAGCAAAACCAACACCTGCTGTATTTTCATCAACCAGCTCCGCGATAAGATTGGCGTGATGTTTGGCAACCCCGAAACCACAACAGGTGGAAACGCTCTCAAGTTCTACGCATCGGTTCGTGTCGATATCCGCAAGCTTAACCAGCTTAAAGAGGGTGAGGAATCAACCGGTAACCGGGTAAGAGTTAAAATTGTTAAAAATAAGATTGCCCCACCATTCCGGAAGGCAGAGTTCGACATCATTTTTGGTGAGGGTATATCAAAAACTGGCGAAATTATCGACCTTGGTGTGGAACTGAATATTATTAAGAAAAGTGGCTCGTGGTTCAGCTATGGCGACACTAAGCTTGGACAAGGCCGCGAAGCTGTACGTCAGCTACTACTTGATAACCTCGAACTGCTAAACGAGATTGAAACTAAAATACGAGAAACACTAAAAGCACAGTAAATTTTCCTGAAACAGCTCCGACTGTCCCAAATTGAGTTTTTGCAGCCACCCATGATGGTTGTTCGTTGTTCGTTGTTCGAAAAAATGATTGATGGTTGATGGTTGATATATTTTG
>DFYV01000073.1:5528-14478 GCA_002383425.1 Bacteroidales bacterium UBA4073
GAACTTTTAACTTTGAATCTGAAATTTTGAATCTGAAATCTGTATCAATTTTTTTGTGGCGCTAAGAACGGAAATAGAACACGGATAACACGGATGCTACAGATAATCACCGATAAAATCCGTGAAAATCAGCCTAATCCGTGTTATCGGTGTGCCATTAANNTTAACTTTTAACTTGATTTTGAACCTTTAACCTTGAACATTGAACCCTAAACCCTGAACATTGAACATTGAACCCTAAACCCTAAACCTTGAACCTCAAACTCCTAAATGGTTGACGATTAACGTTTAACGTTTAACGTTTAACGATTAACGTTTATCTTTTAACGTTTAACGTTTAACTTTTAACTTTAATGCCGTAGGAGCTGAATCAAAAAAAATGTGTACATTTATTTTTTGATTGAAACAGGTTACAACATGAAAAAGATTATAGCCATCAGCGCTTTGCTACTAATCGTATTAAGTTCATGCGATACCATTTTTAACCGCCATCTGATAAAGAATGATGATAAACGGAAGGAAGTGCATGCGCAATTCGAGGAGAGAGTAAAACTCGTTTCAGCTTACGATTCAACCATATCCAGCATAATTGACTCAAACCTAACAACAAAGGAGCGTGAAGGGTTTGAGTTTCTTTACGCCTACATGCCGCTTAGCGACCTGGCCATGCACTCCCCCCAGTACGTACTAAAAAATGCACAACTCGCACTGAAAGCCCAAAAGGAATTTAAGTGGGCCCGCAAGGTACCAGCTGACATTTTTTTACACTTTGTCCTGCCATACAGGGTAAACAATGAGTACACCGACAACGCCCGCGAAGTATTTTTCGAGGAGCTAAAGGAGAGGCTTCAAGGACTTGATGCCTACCAGGCTGCCCTTGAGGTAAACTACTGGTGCCACGAGAAGGTTACCTACCAATCGACCGATGAGCGTACCTGTGGCCCGCTTACGACAGTTCGAACAGCATTCGGACGTTGCGGAGAGGAATCGACATTTGCCGTAACTGCATATCGCTCGGTGGGCATACCTGCCCGTCAGGTTTACACCCCCCGATGGGCTCACACCGACGATAATCATGCCTGGGTCGAAATCTGGGTGGATGGGCAATGGCACTTCGTGGGAGCCTGCGAACCTGAACCCGAACTCGACAGGGGATGGTTTGCCAGCCCCGCCAAACGAGCCATGATGACCCGCACCTTTGTCTTTGGCAAATACAACGGTCCCGAAGAAAAGCTGAACCAAACCCGTTTTTTTACCGAAATCAACCTAATGCCAAACTATGCCCCTACCCGGGAACTCACCGTTACGGTTACCGATAGTGCAGGTCACCCGGTCGAAGGTGCAAAGGTGGAATTCCAGCTTTACAACTATGCCGAATTTTACCCAATATCAACCCTGCATACCAATGCTAAAGGGTCATGTAGGCTAACCACAGGAATTGGCGATTTAATGATTTGGGCACAAAAGAATAACGCCTTTGCTTTTACCAAGGCCAGCAAAAACCAAAACGAAATCATCATAACACTTAAAAAGGAAATACCCAGCACCAATCTCTCATTGACGCTCATCCCACCCGATGAGCAAACCATTCAACCATACAAACAGGATAAAGCCGAAGAGCATAACAGAAGAATTAAACAGGGTAACGAGATTCGCAACAACTACATCGGCACATTTATCGACTCGGCCTCAGCAACAAATTTGGCCATGGAAAAGGGAATTAGCATTGATGAAACATGGAAGTACCTTTCAAAAAGCCGGGGTAACTGGAACGAAATTTATACCTTCATCAAAAACCTCGATGCCAAAGATATCACTGTAGGTATGGCCATGCTATCAACCTTACACGAGAAAGATCTGCACGACATAACCGCAGATGTTCTAGTCGACCACCTTGCCCGAGTTGACTCATTCCCTGCTCTACTCGAAAACTATAAGGTAAAGGAGTTTGACAGCTACATCCTATCACCTCGAATTGGCCGCGAATTTATTACGCCATGGCGTAGTTTCCTTCAGGAAGCCTTCGCCTTTGAAGAAATTGGTTTTTTCCGAAACGATCCAAAGAATATAGCCAAATGGTTAAGGGAATCGGTAACCCTTGACACCGAAAGCAATTACTACCATGTTCCCCTAAGCCCCGAAAGCGTTTACCGCATTCGTCGTTCCGATGAGTACTCCTTATCCATTTTCTTTGTGGCAGCCTGCCGAAGCTTTGGTATAGCAGCCCGCCTGGAACCCGCTTCGAAAAAAGCACAATACCTAATGAATGGGGAATGGATTAATGTCGATTTAACTGGCGCAGATGAAGAAACTCTATCGCAAACTAAAAGTTTGCTAACCATTTATGTAGATAAAAACTCAGCTGTTGAACAGCCCAAGTATTACACTCACTTCACCATTGCCCGATTCGAAAAGGGTAAATACACCACCCTCGACTTTGAAGATAACCCTTTACTAAACAAGTTCCCTGCGACTCTGGAATTAACCAAAGGACTTTACAGAATTGTTGCTGGTAACAGGCACAAATCGGGAACCGTGAGCTGCAATGTTTACCACCTTACAGTTGAAGGTGGGGAAAAATTATCGTTTACCATATCAATACCAACAGTGGACAGCAATAGAAAAGTACTGGGAACCATCAGCACCGAAATTCAACTGCCAATAGACCAAAACTCTGTAACAGTAGGCGAAATCGTCAAGAATATGCCTGCTATAGTTGCCATTGTCGATCCCACTGCCGAACCTTCAAAACATTTGCTCCAGGACATCAGTAACCACAGCAAGGAATTCAGCAGCAATGGCAATACGATAGTTATCATAAACGCAAAAGGGAAAACAACAAGTCCGATGGATATATCAGCGCTTTTCGATGGTAAACCATATCCCGGTAATGTTCTGTTAGGTAGTGATAGGAACGGGGAGTTCCAGAAACAGCTAATGCAAGCCATCGATGTACAGCAAATGTATCCAATAGTTCTGATTATCAATAATAATGGTGAAATAACATACATTTCCACAGGTTACAGTATTAATCTTGGAGAGCAATTGCTTTCAGCAATTAAACGGTAAATAATGTTTACGCTCGAGGTTTGCGCTAATTCGGTTGAAAGTGCCATAAACGGCCAAAAAGGTGGAGCTGATAGAATTGAACTTTGCGAAAACCTTTTTGTAGGGGGTACAACGCCCTCATTTGGTTGTATAGCTGAAACGCTGAACCAGCTCACAATTCCTGTTAACGTTTTGATCCGTCCCAGGCCTGGCGATTTTGTATATTCCGATATGGAATTTCGACAAATGCTACACGATATCGAAATATGTAAAAAGTTGGGCGCAAAGGGCATTGTTAGTGGAGTACTAAAACCAAATGGTACCCTCGATAAGGCAAGAACGAAAGAGTTGGTTTGGGCTGCTAAACCCCTCACTTTTACCTTTCACCGAGCCTTCGACATAATGCCTGAACCGCTTAATGCCATTAATGATATTGTGGAGTGCGGGTGCAGCCACCTTTTAACCTCAGGACAAAAAGGTAAAGTTACCGACGGGGTTGAGCTGCTAAAACAACTTATTGACAATGTTGGAAATACCATTGCCATTATTGCAAGTGGTGGGATAAATCACAATAATATTCTGGAGTTGGCAAGGATTGGGGTTACCCAGTTTCACATGAGTGGCAGTGAAATTGTTGCACGTTACACTTACAACCATACCGGACTTACCTTTGTATCGACCTTGCTCCCCGAAAATACCATCCAGGTAACAAATGCTGAAACCATTGCCAGCACAATAGCAATACTAAGACACCATTTCTCAAAAGTTTAATTCACTGAAAAATGACCAGAGAAGAACTTGTAAAACATGCAAAACTCTTCCAGAGCGAAGAAATAACCGGATACCAGGTATATAAAAATCTGGCCAAATCAACCAACGACAAGAACAATAAAGCTGTTTTGTCAAGAATTGCCGGTGAAGAGCTAAAGCATTACAGTATTTTTAAACAGGTATCGGGCGTTGATGTTCCACCTAAAAAATCCAAGGTATGGTTTTACACCATTTGCGGCAAACTACTTGGGTTAACTTTTGCCCTAAGGCTTATGGAGAGGGAAGAGGAAAATATCCAGATGGTTTACGAACGTATCATTCCATACATGCCAGAGGTTGAAGCCGTAAAAAAATCGGAAGAGGAGCATGAAGATCAGCTTATTGAGCTGATTCAGGAAGAACGGCTTAACTATGCCGGATCGATAGTACTGGGCTTAAACGATGCGCTGGTGGAGCTAACAGGCGCCCTGGCCGGATTTAGCCTTGCCATGCAAAACACAAAGCTGATAGCCGTTGCAGGACTTATTACAGGGATTGCCGCATCGCTCTCCATGGCAGCGTCGCAATACCTATCGGTCAAAACTGAAAACGATCAGAGGCATGCAGGCAAATCTGCATTATACACAGGCTTGGCCTATATTTTTACCGTTGCAATACTTATTGCCCCTTTCCTGCTGCTTTCGAACTACTTAATGGCCCTGGTAATAACCCTTTTACTTGCAATTGCTATCATTTTTATCTTTAACTTTTACATTGCCGTGGCCAAAAATCTAAACTTTAAAAATCGGTTTATTGAGATGGTAGTCATCAGTCTTAGCGTTTCAGCTTTAACCTTTGTAATTGGCATTCTGGTTCGAAACTACATGGGAATTCCTGTTGATTAGTACTATCTTGCTTAAAAAAAGTGGTTCTACCACGAATTTAATGAAAACTTGCAATTTGTTTATATGTANNTTTTAACTACATTTAAACCACATTTTAACCATATTTATAGCTATATTTAAACAGTGTTTTATATAATATAAATATTTAACCACTAAAATAAGGGTAGTACCAAAAAGTTTACACCATGGAACTAAAATTTTACAATTTCATTTCACCGTACGAAATAAACGAAAATACATTCGATCTGCTCGACAACCAATGGATGCTTATACTGGCAGGAAACAAGGACAAGCATAACTGTATGACCGCCTCGTGGGGAGGTTTTGGAATTCTTTGGAATAAGCCTGTAGCTTTCGTTTTCATACGGCCACAGCGTTACACCTTAAAGTTTGTTGAACAAAACGACTTTTTCACCCTCAACTTCTTTGAAGAAAAATGGCGCCCAGCCTTAGAACTATGTGGCAACAAGTCGGGGCGTGATATCGACAAATCTACTGCAGCAGGGTTAACAATCGCCGAAGCACCTAAATCAATTGCCTTTCAGGAGGCTCGAATGGTTATTGAATGCCGCAAACTTTACATCGATGAGTTAAAGGCCGAAAATTTTCTCGATAAGGGTATAATCAAAACACATTACCCCACACACGATTTTCACAAGCTATTTATAGCTGAAATAACTTCGGTTTACAAGGAGGCATAATGGTATTCCCTGTATGTTTGGGATTAAATGGAATGGGATATTTGCACAGGCAAAACTCCGTTCTTAAATAAGCACCTACAAATCATTATCATTGGGGTCAAAGCTATCCCAGTCAAAATCGCTTAAACCGGAATCGAGGAGTTCGTCAATCTCGCGTCGTTCCTTTTTTGTGGGACGACCAGTACCGCGCTCGCGGTAAATACTGAAAGCCATGAACGAGGGATCAAGTTTCTGCAACTCCTCAGGAGGGGTAAGGTTTTCCCTGTAATCCTCAACAAGCTTGGCTCCCAGTCGGCTTTTGGGAATACCCTTTACCCTGAATGTATAGGCTACTGGTGGTTTACGAATAGTCAGGGTATCGCCGGGCTGAACCTCGCTTGCCGGCTTAAGGGGTAGTCCATTCCGTAACACGCGCCCCTTTGTGCAATACTCAGTTGCTATGGTGCGTGTTTTAAATATACGCACAAACCAAAGCCACTTATCAACCCTGATTGACTGCATAACGCTAACGATTATTGAAAAGGTTCATGGCACGGTCTAAACCTACCGTTCCAAAAGCTAAAACCGCTTCACCGGCTAAAGCCACACGTTCCGGAAGTACCTTCAATTCCTCATCGGTCCACTCGCCAAGTACGTAATCAACCTGGCGGCCACGACTAAAGTCATTCCCAATTCCAAAACGCAAACGGGCGTAATCCTGTGTGCCCAGCACCTCATTGATATTTTTCAGTCCATTATGGCCACCATCGCTTCCTCTTGGTCTTAGCCTAATGGCCCCTAAAGGCAGTGCAATATCGTCAACCACCACAAGAAGGTTTTCAACCGGAATATTTTCCTTTTGAAGCCAGTAATTCACTGCCTTACCGCTGAGGTTCACGTATGTAGATGGCTTAAGCAGAACAAATGTTCTGCCTTTATGCTTTAGCTGCGCCACGAAACCGTAACGGGTATCGACAAAAGCAATGTTGGACGCCTTTGCAAGAGCGTCCAACACTAAATATCCCACATTATGTCGGGTGTTGGAATACTCACTTCCTATATTCCCCAACCCAGTTATTAAATACTTCAACTGTAAACTATCTATTTAGCTGGTTCCTGCTGAACTTCGCGAGCAGCACGGGTCGTCTTGATGGTTGCAATCACCATACTCTTTGGCTCAATAACCGTAAACTTATCGAAGCTAAGTTCAGACACCATAATGCTCTTCCCGATACCCAAATGGGTAACGTCGATTGATATGGTATCGGGCAAGTCGTTCACCAATCCTATAACCCTGATTTTACGGACCACCTGTAAAAGTTTCCCCCCGGCTTTAACCCCTTCGGCCTGGCCAACCAGATTCACTGGCAGAGCTATGGTTATGGGCTTGGTTTCAGAAACCTTCAAAAAATCGACATGTAGAATTTTATCGGTTACGGGATGGAACTGTATTTCCTTGATTATGGTCTCGTAAACCTTACCATCCACGTTCAGCTTAACAAGGTAAACTACTGGGGTGTAAATCACCTTTTTAAGTTCCTTTTCGCTAAGCGAAATCATTGTGTTTTCTCCATCCCCGTAAATAACGGCAGGGACTAATTCCGCCTTGCGGCTTTGCTTGGCAGCTTTTTTACCAGTTTCGGTTCTCAGAGCTGCTGATAGTTCAATCGTTTCCATTTTACTTTTTTAAACCATTTACGTTACTATTCAGGTACTACTCAGGGCTGTCCCTCAAATACTTACCAGCCCCCCATCGTACCCTATCCTGAGGGAAATGGGTTGCAAAGGTAGTAAAAAAATTTACATAAAACTACATGATAAACTTTTCGCTAATCGACTGGTAATTAAACACCTTATCAATGACATCGGCAAAAAGTTCAGCTACCGATAGCACTTTAATTTTGCTGATGTCCCTATCGGTTCGTAGAGGAATAGTGTCGGTTACAACCAGTTCGGTAAGTTTTGAGTCGCGAATGCGTTCGTATGCTAAACCGGAAAGCACAGGGTGTGTAGCAAAAGCTCTAACCGAAACGGCCCCCTTGCTCATCATCAAATCGGCAGCCATGGTAACGGTTCCAGCAGTATCAACCATATCGTCGAGTATAATCACATGCTTCCCCTCAATATCGCCTATAACGGTCATTTCATCAACCTGATTGGCTTTCTCACGATTCTTATGGCACACTGCCAGCGATGAGTTTAGAAAGCGCGCGTATGCATTTGCGCGCTTAGCGCCTCCCATGTCGGGTGCTGCAATTGTAACATTATCGAGCTTTAAATCCCTGATGTAAGGAACAAAAATTGACGAAGCGTAGAGGTGATCGACCGGAACATCAAAGAAACCCTGAATTTGATCGGCATGAAGATCCATGGTCACAACGCGGTCGGCACCTGCTGCAACAAGCATGTTAGCCACGAGCTTAGCTCCAATGGCAACACGGGGTTTATCCTTGCGATCTTGTCTTGCCCAACCAAAGTATGGTATCACTGCCACAACCTTATATGCCGAAGCCCTATGAGCTGCATCAATCATGAGCAGCAACTCAAACAGGTTGTCAGCTGGCGGAAAGGTTGATTGGATAATAAATACCGTACATCCCCTCACCGATTCATCAAATGAGGGCTGAAACTCGCCGTCACTGAATACGGTTAGGGTTGATTTGCCAAGGGGTGTTCCAAAACTTTGAGCTATTTTTTCGGCTAAGTATGCAGAACTTCGTCCGCTAAAGAACTTCATTTGGTGCTTACTGTGCATTTTAGGATTTTTTTCCGTTAATGCCAGCAAATTTACAAATATTATAGCTCATGTTCTACATCTGGTAATGGGTTATTTTTGCTTCCTGAAAAACCGATTCAATGTAATTTAGCACATCCTCACGTCCTGTACGGGTAACACATGATGTGGTGAATATTGGGGGTAATTCCTCCCATGTTTCAAGCAGCATTGTTTTATGCAGTTCAATGTTCCGCTCAAGTACCGTGCCCGAAACCTTATCGGTTTTGGTGAAGATCAGGGCAAAGGGTACATGGTTTACCCCCAACCAGTTAATAAACTGAATATCGATATCCTGTGGTTCGAGACGTGAATCGATAAGAACAAAAAGCAGGTGAAGATTTTCGCGTTTGAGAATGTAGTTAAGAACAATATCCGATAACTTTTCACGATCCCCCTTCGATGTCTTGGCATACCCATAACCAGGCAGATCAACCAGGTGCCAGGAACCATTAATCAGGTAATAGTTTATATACTGGGTTTTGCCTGGGGTTTGCGAAACCTTAGCCAGGGTTTTTGTACCTGTGAGCATATTTATCAACGACGACTTACCCACATTGGAACGACCTATAAATGCATACTCAGGCAAATCGGTTATTGGGCATTTTTGTACACTAGGATAACTAGCTACAAACTTGGCAGTTCGAATCACCATGACTTTAGATTTTAATTAAACAATTTGTCCCAGATTGACTTCAAAGATACAACCCACCGAAACGAAAATCAAGTTTTTGGCAATAAAAAGGAGAAAAAGTTAAAAGATAAAAGATCAAGATTCCAGATTCCAGATTCCA
>DFYV01000185.1 GCA_002383425.1 Bacteroidales bacterium UBA4073
CTTGGCGTTCTTTGCGGTTTTTTTTCATCCGTAAATAATTAATAAGTTAAACAATATCAGTACTTTATTTTCATGTGTGTTTGTGCTTTTGCTATATCATGGGTGTTTCATTAGTGCGAAACGGCTATCTTTCCCTTCGGGAAATCCCTTACTTCGTCTTCGCCCAGTACACTTTGGGAACTTCGTGAATACAAGCAGGCGGGTCGTTTCTATACTTAGCCTAAATAGGTTTTAAGTATTTTATTTCTGGTGGTTTGTTTTAAGCGTTTGAGAGCTTTTTCTTTAATTTGTCGAACCCGTTCACGAGTCAGGTCAAATTCTTCGCCGATTTCTTCGAGTGTTAGCGGATGTTTACCGTTTAGTCCAAAGTATAAGCGGATAATGTTTGCCTCGCGGGGCGTAAGGGTTGATAGGGCTCTATCTATTTCCCTACGGAGGCTTTCGTTAAGCAGACCCCTATCGGGCATAGGCGAATCGGGCGATAGCATTACATCGTACATGCTGCTGTCATCATCCTGGGTTAGCGGAGCATCCATGGATAGGTGCCTGTTGTTTCCCCTAAGGGCTTCTTTAATATCTTCGGAGGCAAGCTTAAGTAACTCGGAGAGCTCTTCAATGGTTGGCTCACGCTCAAAACGTTGTTCCAGCTCCGCTAATGCCCTGTTAACTTTATTAATCGATCCAATTTTATTTAGGGGAAGCTTAACTATTCGTGCCTGTTCGGCCAGTGCCTGCAGGATTGATTGGCGAATCCACCAAACGGCATACGAAATGAACTTGAACCCTCTGGTTTCGTCAAAGCGTTGAGCTGCTTTGATTAAACCCACATTTCCTTCGTTAATCAGATCGGGTAAACTTAACCCCTGATTTTGGTATTGCTTTGCCACCGATACCACAAACCGTAGGTTTGCCTTAACAAGCTTTGCGAGGGCTTCCTGATCGCCTTCCTTGATCTTTCGGGCAAGCGTTACTTCCTCTTCGGCTGTGAGCAAATCAACCTTGCCAATCTCGTGAAGATACTTATCGAGCGAAACGGTTTCACGATTTGTTACCTGTTTCGTAATCTTTAATTGCCTCATGCCAAAGATTGATTTTTAAACCTCCGAATATATTAACAAAATTTAAAAATTATTCCTTTTACCAAATTTTTTTTGGTGTACAATTAAACATTTCCTAAAAGTTAGTGTCTAATATTCCCTTTTTTATGGTATTTGGATAGTTATTGGTGACGAAAGAACAATCAATTATTGCTATCTTCGTGATTTAACTTAAAACCTATGCGTTTTTCAGTAATAATACCTGTTTACAATAGGCCAGGCGAGGTAGATGAGCTACTTGAAAGTTTAACCCACCAGGACTTTAGCGACTTTGAGGTGATAATTATTGAGGATGGTTCAAGTAAACCCTGCAACGAGGTGGTGAACCGTTACTCGTCGAACCTTAACCTTAAATACTTTTTTAAGGATAATACAGGTCCTGGTTTAACCCGTAACTTTGGAGCGGAACAAAGCAATGGCGAGTTTCTAATCTTTTTTGATTCTGACTGTATAATTCCTACCGATTACTTTATGAAGGTTGAAGAGGAACTTTCGCTTGGTGAAGTTGATTTTTTTGGAGGGCCCGATGCCACGCATTCGTCGTTTACCGATGTGCAAAAGGCCATTGGCTATTCCATGACATCGTTTTTTACCACAGGAGGCATTCGTGGTGGTAAGGTAAAACTGGAACGCTTTACACCTCGTAGCTTTAATATGGGTATTAAAGCTGATGCGTTCAGGGCTGTTGGGGGATTCTCAAACATGCGGTTTGGCGAGGATGTCGATTTAAGCCTTCGGCTTTTTGAGAAAGGCTTTCGGAGTAGGCTTTTCCCAAAAGCCTTTGTTTACCACAAGCGCAGAGCCGATTTTCGCAAGTTTTTTAAGCAGGTTTTCAATTCCGGCATGGCACGCATTAACCTTTCCGTTAATCATAAGGGTTCACTT
Source organism: Bacteroidales bacterium UBA4073 (assembly GCA_002383425.1). Lineage (GTDB taxonomy): Bacteria > Bacteroidota > Bacteroidia > Bacteroidales > Tenuifilaceae > Tenuifilum. Next base: position 1,983 of record DFYV01000185.1, read on the forward strand.
AAAATTGTACATCTTTTACCAGCTGGTTTTGTCGTGGCTATATGTGTCGTTCTATTGCTTTCCTGGCTCTACCCGGTTATCCTGTTTTTACCGTTACTTTACTCCATAGCTATTCTTTTTGATTCATTCTTCCATGAAAATTCAGCAAGAGTGGCACTGCTAAGCGTGGTTGCTGCATGGGTTCAACTTTTCGGCTACGGCTTAGGTTTTATGTATGCCCTTTGGCTATGGGTATTTCACGGGGTAAAACCTGATGGTGCATTTACCAAAAATTTTTACCGGTAGCTACTATAATTATCTCGTATTCACTAAGTCCCCGAAGTGTACTGAGCGGAGTCGAAGTTCGGGATTTACTGAAGGGCAAGTTAGTCGCTTCGCTCCATTGCAAATTGAAGATTGCAAAATTCACCCCGTTAAATGTACTTATCAATTCTAAGTTTTCTCTAAGTTTATTTATTTAACGGGGTAAAAATTGCAAATTTATACTTTAGGAAATTTTTCATCTGTTTAAATTTATACAAGTTATTAATTTTCATATTTTATTTTTTTAACCGCAAAGGTCGCAAAAGAGTCGCAAAGGTTACAGATTTTTTCTTTGCGAACTTTACGTAAAAACTTGGCGTTCTTTGCGGTTTCTTTTTTTTTATCCGAAAATAATTTGTTATGTTAAACAATATCAGCACCTTATTTTCATGTGTGTTTGTGCTTTTGCTATATCATGGGTGTTTCATATTTAATTTTTTTTACCGCAAAGGTCGCAAAAGAGTCGCAAAGGTTACTGATTTTTTCTTTGCGAACTTTGCGTAAAAACTTGGCGTTCTTTGCGGTTTCTTTTTTTTATCCGAAAATAATTTGTTATGTTAAACAATATCAGCACCTTATTTTCATGTGTGTTTGTGCTTTTGCTATATCATGGGTGTTTCATTTTGCATTGATCCATTGTCCTTAATATTATTCTAACTTCTTCTACCTTCTACCTTTTGCCTTGATTCATTGCGCTTTACATTTCAAGTAGCTTGCCTCGGTTTAGGATGGTAACCTCGCGTCGGTTAACGTGAATTATCCTTTCGTCTTGCATTTCAGCAAAAACCCTGTCCAGGGCAGGGCGTGTTACCCCAAAGAACTCTGCCAGTTCCTGGTGCGATTTTGGGAGTATGATGGTAGTTCTAACCTCGCTTTTTGAGAGGGTTAGCAGGTAGTGTGCAATTTTTTCCTTTATGGTTTTAAACGACAGGAACCAAAGCTTATCGGATAAAAATTGAGCCCTGTTCGATATGGAGTTTAAATAGTTGACCAGAATCACCGAATTTCTTTGCATCAGCCTAAGAAATTCAACTTTCGCGATGTAAAGTATTTTACAGTCCTCCATCGCTTTCACATCAACAGGATACCTGTTACTATCACCAAAAAGAAACGCATGAGCAATTGGCATTGGGGCATGCATTTCTTCAACCTTGAGTATCTTGCCCGAAAAATCAACCATTTCCCCTTTCACGCTTCCTTGGGTAACAATGCAAAGGTTTTGAACCTCTTCGGTTCGCTGGGCAATGGTTTCCCCTTTTCCATACGAGCGGATGTTGTGGGGTGTTTCGTTCAGGAGTTGAGTAATCTCTTCGTCCGACAAACCTTTAAATATTGGCGAATGAGCTAATATTTTTAACATGATTTTTTGTATTTTTCTGCAAAGTAAACAAATCAACATAAGGATTGATTAAAATGGCAGATGTTAAATGTCATAACGGACTGCTGGTGTGCAAACAGGAGTATAAACCGGTGACTTTCAATCCGTGGAAGCATCATTGCAATTTCGTTTGTAACCAAATAGAGCATATCAGGAGAACAGGCGACCCAGCGATTAATCAGTATTTGAATTACATAGGTGGAACCTTACTCGATTTTTACATAGGTGATCTCACTATTAATCTGATTATTAATGAGATAAAGTCATTTTTTACCGGTCAGGACATATACAATGTTGAAGCCTTTAGGCATTGGCTTGGTTTGCCCAATAAAACTTACAAAAGTATTGTACTAAGCGATGGGTCGAGATGGGTGTTGCGGTTAGGTCAGAATGAAGAGTTTTACATTCATACCCATCCGGGTAGGTACTCACCGTTAACGGTTCGTTGCCGACCAGCTACACTTAAGGTTGCAATAGCATACAGGTATCTTTTCGGATTTGATTACGACGACTTCGACATCCGTAAAGTGAATTTTGCCCGTAAAGTGGTGGGCTTACCACCGGTAAGGTCATTATATTCAGTTTCGGCACTTTTAACGTTTACCTCCATCCTTACTGTTAATAATCATTAAAGTTTTAGTAAGTTTTAAAACATATCACACTGATTATTACTGTTTATGAACCATTCAAAAAAGGTGTTTTATATCATCATTTTTGGCCTGAATTTTGTGAAACTAAGTATATATTTTTGCGTTATAAAAGTAGTTTTCAAGCATAGGTTTTAGGGTTAATATTGGTTAGGTTTAGGTTAGTTAGGGTGTAAAGACGGAGCCGTATTCCCGGTTCCGTCTTTATTTTTATTGTGTTCCTCGATGCCTTCGTATAGGAATAAAATTGGATATCCTTTAGCGCCTTCACCCAGAACTGGACGGGGTAATTATGATGTGTTGATGCGATGATGGTTGTTCGTTGTTCGTTGTTCGTTGTTCGGAAAAATAGTTGACGGTTGACGGTTGATGGAAGTTTGTTGTTCGTTGTTCGTTGTTCGTTGTTCGGAAAAATAGTTGACGGTTGATGGTTGATGGTTGAAAGATGTTCGTTGTTTGTTGTTCGTTGTTCGTAAAAAGGAATCTTTAATTCGTAATTTTGAACCCTGAACCTTTAACCTTTAACCTTCCTTTAACTTTTAACTTTTAACCCTGAACCTTGAACCTTGAACCTTAAATCCTTCTGCAGTGTTGCAATTATTTGGTAAAATACTACTGTATCTCTCAGCTTTACTGGTTCTGTCGTGTAGCAACAGCACCAATAATCGGTCGGGAAATGTATTCAGGTATAACGAAAGCAAGGGAATAACAACACTTGACCCGGCTTACGCACGAAATCTTACTTTAATTTGGCCGGTTAGCCAGCTGTTCAATGGACTTGTCCAGTTCTCCGATTCGCTTACGGTTGAGCCTTCAATTGCAAAGTGCTGGAATGTTTCGTCCGATGGGTTAACCTATACTTTTTCCATTAGAAACGATGTGTACTTTCACAGCTCTTTGGTTTTTCCCTCCGGTAAAGGCCGACGCGTTACCGCCCATGACTTTGTTTACACATTCAACCGAATACTGGACCCTAAAACAGCATCGCCTGGAATGTGGGTGCTAAGTGTACTCGATACAAATTACAATGGATTTCAGAATGGGTGCCTCGCTCCTAACGACAGTACGCTGGTATTAAAGCTTAAAAAACCATTCCCGCCATTTTTAGGGTTACTTTGTATGCCATACTGCTATGTTGTTCCCCATGAAGCAGTTACATACTATGGTAAGAATTTTGGTCGCAACCCTGTAGGAACAGGCCCCTTTTACCTGAAGCTTTGGCGCGATGGGGAAAAACTGGTATTGCGCCGCAATCCAAACTACTTTGAAGTTGACAGTGCAAGGAACAGGTTGCCTTACCTCGATGCCATATCAATAACGTTTATTCCTGACAAGCAATCGGAATTTTTGGAATTCTTAAACGGTAAAATTGATTTTCTATCGGGTGTAAACGCGGCGTCCAAAGATGAGCTGCTTACCCGAACGGGAAAGCTTAATCCTAAGTATGCCGGTAAGGTTAACATGATTACCGGACCATACCTGAATACGGAGTACATCGGAATCGTTGTGGATTCTGCCATAGTACCACAGGAGCACAGATGCCTGCTCGACCAACGGGTTAGAAAAGCTATTGCCATGGGATTCGATAAGGCTAAAATGATGCTATACCTCAGGAATAACCTTGGTTATGCTGCCTATAACGGATTTGTGCCCAACGGTATGCCCGGATTTTCAAAAACGATATATGGCTTGCCTTACAATCCTGCACAAGCCATAAAATTGCTTGAACAAGCCGGCTACACCGGCATTCAAGGTTTACCCGAATTAACCATCTCAACCACCGATGATTATCTCGATTTGTTCGAGTATATTCAACATCAGCTGAGCGACATTGGCATACAGCTAAAAATTGATATCCTACCCGGTGCAGCCTATCGCGAAATGCTGGCCAATGGGAAAATATCGATGTTTAGGGGTTCATGGATAGCCGATTACCCGGATCCTGAAAATTATTTGGCCTGCTTCCTTTCCGCTAACTTTGCCCCCAATGGGCCTAATTATACCCATTTCAGCAATCAGCATTACGATTCGTTATACAGTAAGGCAATGATACTCCCCGATTACATTCAGCGGTTAGCATACTACAAACAGCTCGATTCCATTATTACCTCTGAGGCTATTGTAATTCCATTATACTACGATAAGGTAGTTAGGTTCACCTCCAGCAGGGTGGAGGGTTTAGGAGTAAATCCCATGAATTTTCTGGATTTGAAAAAGGTAAAGGTTAAATAGTATGATATTACCCTTATTTTAGTGGTTAAATATTTATATATGAGTCCAGTCTAAAAGGGTTTTAGGCGTTAGACGTTAAACGTGAGCTGTTAAACGTTAAAAGTTAAACTTTAGACGTAAGATAAGTATCCACTCAAAAAAGGTGGGTAAGAAACAAATGCATCATGCATTTTCCAACAAGGTAATAAGGTTAATATTCATACGTCAATATTTTTGTACTAAGGTTTAAAAGTTTGGGAATAAGGTTTATAACAAAAATAAAAAGCCTTATTTAATTACAAAAAACCTTAGTACAAAATGAATACAACCAACTTTTTTAACCTTATTACCTTATTTTACGCTGCTTTTTTTAGAGGATACAATTACAACATATTAACCACATATAAACTAAATTAAACTACATATGAACTAAGTTAAACTACATATAAACAAATTGCACGTTATCATTAAATTTGTGGTAGAACTAATAGTATAAACGATGATAATTATTGCTGATAGCGGTGCCACCAAAACCGATTGGAAAATTTTAGAGGAAGCAAAAGTAGTTGCGAGCTTTGAAACCATTGGTTTAAATCCATATTTCAACAAACAGGAAGAATTTTTGAGCGCATTAAATCAGAATTACCCAAGGCAGATTGACCCGGAGAATGTAAGGGAAATCTACTTTTACGGTTCGGGATGCGACGCGCATGAGCGTGGGCAGGAGGTTGCCCAATACCTTGGACTTTTTTTCAGTAATGCCAAAATTAAGGCAGTTTCCGATGCGTTGGGTGCAGCAAGAGCGCTATTTAAGCGCCAACCTGGCATTGTTGCCATACTGGGCACTGGTTCTAACATTGCCTACTACGATGGTGAAAGGTTAACCAACAGAACCCCATCGCTTGGATTTGTTTTGGGCGATGAGGGTAGCGGTGCTTACATGGGATGTGAATTATTGCGTGCCTACCTTTATGGTCTCCTTGACCCTGATATTGCCCGGAAATTGAAAACTCACTTCAATGTGGAGTTAAGCCATGTACTTAATATGGTTTACAGTGCACCTCGCCCCTCGGCTTACCTTGCATCGTTTGTGCCATTTATGCTTGAGAATATCAATAACCCCACAATTTACTCCATTGTTAAGGAATCGTTTGTGGAACTTTACAGGTATCACCTTGCTGTATATGAGAATTTAGCCGATTTACCCATAGGGGTTACCGGCTCGGTTGGTTGTCTTTTTAGCAGTGTACTCAATTCGGTTGCAAAAGAATATGGCTTTAAAATATCGCTTTACCTACAATATCCCATTACCGAGCTAATTAAATACCATACTCAAGCTGGTCTGAATACTCGTTAATCCCTGATTTTACTGACAGGGTTTCAGCATAAGATATGAATGATTTCCCATGGTCCAATTCACCCAATCGCATAAGGGTTTGGCCAAGAATATTCATTAAAATCATTTCATGTAACCTGTAACCCGAGATGCTGCTTAGCTCTATGGCATTCCTGATGCAAATGTGTGCTTCTTCCAGCTTACTTTCGTAAAAGTATGATATGGATCGTGAAAGTTCACCCAGTATTATTCCAAAATGACTTCTGTTAGGGTTGAGCTGGCTGTAGTGCTGCATAAGCTGGTGATGCTTTTCGGGTGTAAAAGGTATTCTTTTTTGGGTTAACTCCATGTATTCAAGAATTATGGAGTCTAACGCTTTTTGGTGTGCCGAAACGTTCAGTTGTTCCTTGTAAAGCTCTCGTAGTGGGAAAAAACGTTTGCCGATAAAAACTAACGGTAAAAGCGATTCCCTGAATTCATGCTTTGCGCTTGCTGTACTTACGCTGTTGTAGTGTGCCATGGCTTGCCGGGTTATAGCGGTGGTTTCGTTAGGTGACGAAAAGAAGATTTTTAGGCTTAGCCACATTCCCATTACCCTTTCTGATTTTATAGCGCTTATTTCCAAATTGTTTTGCCACTGAATGCGGTTTTTTATCCTGGATAAATCTAATGTTAGCAGGTTACAGTAATCCAGTGCAGTTGCCGAGAACTCATGGAGGCTATTTTCAACCGGTACTTGTTCCAAAATTTGCCTGTAAGTTGAGTTTATACAGTTCAAATCGGGGTTTGTTAGAATTAACTCTTTTGCAATTAGCTGCTGGTTAAGTAAGTGCGGCAGCAATTCCTTTTGCATTGACACATCCCTTTTAAAACACAATGCCAGCGTATTGGTAAGCTCGGTTACATGATCGGGAATAAACAGCAAGGTTAAATCCTTCAGGAACTCTACCTCGTGCTGGTTGAACCCTATGCTGAAAATATAGCTTATGAGTTTAGGGTATAGCTCATTATGCGCGTAAGCGCTTTTAACCGATTCAATTAGCAAACCATTCAAACCGTGCTGTTCTATCAGTTTTTGTGCAATAATTGAAGTTAACACATTGTGGTTATTGATGCTAACAAGGGTTGAATAGCCCATCGAGTTGCTGTAAACTTTTTCTTCGTTTACTATTCCAAACGATAAAATTTCGTGGTAAGCGTCAAAGTAATTGCCTGCGGTTTTCAAGTGAATGGGGAAGAGTTTCTTCAGCTGTTGCTTGGTGATTGGTAATTGGTTATTCCACCATTCTCTGGCAATAGCTATCAGGATATCGGCCTTTTCTTCAGGGTAAATAGAATCAAATATCTTCTTTTTTATAAACTCGTTAATAATGTTAAGAGGGTCAGTAAGGGTATGGTAATTTTCATGGGAGTAACTATATATAAAAAGTTGAAGGTAAAAGGGGTATGAAATGGTTTGGCGGAGCAAGGGAGGGAGCTCAAATACCAGCAACCGGTGACTTATATTTTCATTTACTGTGTTATCGAGTACCGTTTGAATTTCATCGTATGAGAGTGGAGGGATGTTGGCACCATCGGAGTTAAAACTTGATGGGTCGATATTCATCCATATCTCCGGATTTAAAATATACCCCTGTAACGATTTCCATGTTGCATACCTGGTGGTTATAACCAGCTTAGTGTTTGAAGATTTTGAAAATTCTTTGGCCAGCTCATGAATTCCTTGCAGCGTTCTTTCGAGTTTAATACCCGAAAGGGAAATTTCGTCGAGGGCGTCGAGGAAGAAAACAATTTTACCGGGTAGTTTTTTCAGCTCTGCCTGCAAATTGGGGTAGGAAATCGCATCAACACCTATCTGACCCCATAGCCACTCGTCGATATTAAGCTCTGAGTAGGCAAAATCTTCGAGTTTTGATGCCGAAATTATAATTGGCATTACGTCTTCATGATTTTTTTTCTGATTGTTCAGGAACCAGTGTGCAATTAAATTCGATTTACCATACCCGCCTGGTGCAACTAATGCCATAGCTGAATAGTTTGAGGTGGCAAACTGGTTGAGGAGCGATTCTAAATGTGGCCGTCGAACGGTTTTTTCAAAAGGAATACCCGATTTTATTTGGATTGATCGTATGCCGTGGTGATTGATATTTTTGGCGTTTGTGGCAACTATACTCCAGAATTTTACGGCTTCGGTTGGTGAAGCCCCATTGATTTGGGTTTCAACAAATTTTTGCCAGCTGCTAAATCCGCAGTAACGTGCCAGAATATCCAGTGTGACCCTCGATGGTTTAGAATTCGTGTTCAGGAACCCAAAAAGACGACGTATTGTGGCTGAGCTTATGTACTCGTGAGTTTGTTCAAACACCCTTTCCGACAAGGCTTTGCAATCGCGCTGGTAGGAGACCTTTTTCCCAAAACGTTTTTCAACGCTCTCAATTAGCTGCTTTTGAAAATCCATTGTCTAACCATTTTACCCTCTTCAAAGGTAAGGAATTTCAAAATACTCACTACGGGTTGTAAAAGTTGTTCATGGGTAATTTATTGACACGTTTGACACGTTACCCTACCATGGCAACTTCCGTATATTTGGCATGTAGCTATAACATAACCGGCATGCTTCGATTACAAAAAAAGAATAGAATTGACGTTGGGGTGTTTGTCATATTTTTCATTATCACCCTAATATTTATTGTAACGTTGGTTAAAACCTTATTACTATAAAACTTTATGTCCATGTATAGTCAGGTTTGGGAAAAATGTTCAGCATCGGTATGTTGCCTGAACTTCTACAATGAGCACGGTGTACTCATTGATACACTGAGTGGGTTTAAGATAGATAAGTCGCTTGTTACCTGCGAACAGGCATTTTATGTGAAAGGTGCCCAAAAGGTAGAAATTCGATTTGTGGAAGCGGATGCCAACACGCCAAAGGCAACCATACGGGTTGACTACACGGAGTTTGTCAACGACCTTAAAATTGGCTTCACGCACAACCATGCCGATTATGCTGTGTTTAATATCGATTTTGCCGAATTCCACAATATTCCGAGCCTTTCGCTATGTGAGCGATGGGTTTACCCAATTGGAATGCCTATTGCAATGTTGGGGTTTAATGGTGCCGGGCAAAACCTTGCCATTAAAACCGGAATTGTTTCGTCGGCTTTCTCGAACAAGCAGGGAGTTAGGTACATACAAATCGATAGTCTGACATGCTACGGGAACAGTGGCGCACCGGTAATTGATCCCCAAACCATGCAGGTTGTTGCCATTGTATCGCGTAGGAATACTTCTGCCACAAAATCGTACAACGACATGATGGGCTACATCAGTACAAACCTGGAAGAACTCCGTAAGCTTGAGGGAAAATTCAAATTAGGCGATATCGATCCAATTCAGGTACTAATTGCAAATCAGAACCAGATTAAGCTGTTAGCCACAAATATCTATAAAAATACTTCAACAGGAACGTCCCAAGCTGTTATGCTCGACCATATCATTACTTATTTTAACGAACAAGCTGTAAATGAAAACCTTTTACCCAATAGTGCAGAAGTGGATACGGATGTAACTATTGGTAAAGTGTAGTGTTTTTGTTTTCATGGGTTGAAAGGGGCTGTCTAAAAGATATTAGGCAGCCTCTTTCTTTATACTTTCATTTTTTTCTATGAATGGGTTATGTCTAAAAAGTAAAATTTCATTAAAAATGATCTTTCTCGTAAAGAACGTAAGAAACGCAATGTGTTTATTTTCTGTGATTTATATATGAAAAGTGAAACGTTAAACGTTAAACGCCTAGCATCAAATGTCAAACGACTAACGTTTAACGACTCACGTTTAACGCTTTACACCTTATGTTTCTTTCGCCTATAAGCTTTTTAGACTGGGCTCATTATTGCAAATACGTTAATCGCGATTGGATTAAAATAAATTACTTCCGTAATCATATCTTCCCCTTAATCTGGCAAAGTAAAGATTACCACTAATCAAATTTTTACATCATTTAGCACAATAGAAAAAATGTAACCTTTCAGTTGCATACAACTTTTACAGCCTATTACCACAAAGACACCAAGAAATAAAAAAATTTAATAACCATTTGTTGGATATAGTAATGCTTAAGCTGCCTTTATAAATATGAATTGTCCTTTAAACAGTTATCTGATTCGGGACTGTCAGCATGCTGTACAGAAGTGTAATTAAATTAAAAACCTTTGCGCCATTGCGTTTTTGCGGTGAGTAGTTACGCTATTTGATACTGATTAGTTACGAAAAAATTATCATGAATCTTCATAGCGTAACAGGTTGTCCAGTTTAATACAGGTAAACCAATGTAAGTATGTTTAATCTCCTACCGCTTCAACCCTAACAGCTGAAATCTTAAACGGTGCAATACGGCTATAGGGGTCAAGCTCATCACGGGTTAACCGGTTTACCTGCGCTTCGGTGAAATGCCAGGGCATAAACAATTCCCCCTCGAGCACCTCGTCGGCAATACGAACTTGAGTTTCGATGCTTCCACGTAAAGAAGTTAACTTAACCCTTTCGCCATGCTTAACCCCTAACTTAAATGCATCGTTAGGATGCATGACTACGTAAGGCTTGTTAACAAAGTCGGTTAGCACCTTGTTTTTCCGACTCATAGTGCCAGTATGGTAATGGTAAAGGATGCGCCCTGAGTTCAGGATAAACGGGTACTCACTTGTTGCCTGCTCCGATTGTTCGGTATATTCTACTGGGAAAAGTTTTGCTTTTTCGGTGGGTGTATTAAACTTGTCGAGGTACAGAGTGGGCGTTCCTGGATGGTCAGGAGTTGGGCAGGGCCACTGAATACCCTGATGTTCAAGGCGGGCATGTGATATTCCAGCCATAATGGGTGTTATCCTTGCCAGCTCATCAAAAATTTCAGCCTCATCGCGGTATTTGGGCATGGGTTTGCCCATTCGGGCAGCCAACTCATGAATAATTTCCCAGTCCTGACGTGCTTCGCCAGGGCTTTCAATAGCTTTACGAACACGCAGAACCCGCCTGTCGCTATTAACTAATGTTCCGTTTTTTTCAGCCCACGATGATGCCGGCAGCACAACATGCGCAAAACGGGCAGTTTCGGTAAGGAAAATATCCTGTACCACAAGAAATTCTAACTTTTCAAGAGCATTCTCGGTATGGTTTAAATCGGGATCGCTAATCATGGGATTCTCGCCAATAATATATAACCCTTTAATTTTCCCCTGCAAGGCAGCTTGTATAATTTCAACCGTAGTAAGGCCAGGCCTATCGGAAAGGCTCTCGAAAGGGACTCCCCACACATGGGCAACCTTTTGGCGGTTCTCTACATTTGAAATCGGAATGTAACCCGGATACATAGTTGGATGACAGCCAACATCGGTAGCTCCCTGAACATTATTTTGGCCGCGCGGTGGGTCAATCCCACATCTCTCCTTTCCAATTTTTCCGGTTATGAGTATCATATTAAGAAGGCTGAACACATTGTGAGTTCCAGTTACCTGCTGACTCATACCCATACCGGTTGCAACCATTGCAGTTTTGGCAGTAGCGTAAATTTTTGCTGCTTCTTTAACTGCTTCGGCCGGAACTCCGGTAATGCTTTCAGTAACTTCGGGGGTGTACTTTTCGACCAAATCTTTAAGATCAGAAAAGGCCTGCATCCCCCCTTCTACCCTATTTTCAATAAAATTCTGATCAAACCATCCATTAACAATAATTTCCCTAATCATTCCATTGAGTAAAGCAACATCGGTTCCCAAACGAGGTTGTAACCAAAGGGTAGAATAGGAAACCAGAGGGGTTCTCCTTGGATCAATCACTATAATTTTCATTCCTTTCGCAGCCCCACGCTTAATGTAAGTAGCAGTAATAGGATGGGTTTCTATAATATTGTTTCCTATTACGATTAGGCAATCGGTAGTTTCAAAATCTTCAATTGAATTACTACCAGCCCCATCGCCAATAGATTTTAGCATGGCAGTAACTGTTGATGCATGGCAAAGCCGGGTGCAGTAGTCGAGGTTATTTGTTCCAAAAGCAATTCTAATAAACTTCTGGAAGAGGTAATTATCCTCGTTGGTACATTTGGCGGAAGCATAACCTGCCAAAGAATCGGGTCCGTACTTTTGCTTGAGTTCATTAAACTTTGAGGCAATAAGGGTAAGCGCTTCATCCCATGATGCTTCAACCAGTTCCCCATTTTTACGAATTAAGGGTTTAGTGAGCCTGTCGGGGCTGTGGACAAAATCGTAACCAAATCGTCCTTTCACACAAAGCCTACCATCATTAGGTAGGACACCCTCAACCCCATTGCTGCGTACAATTCGGCCGTTTTGGACAAGCAGCTCAATTTGACAACCAACCCCACAGTAGGGACAGGTGGTTCGAACCCGTTGTTCCACCTTACTAATACTAATGGTATCCCTATGAGGTTTTTCAACAATAGCGCCGGTTGGGCATAGCTGAATACACTCACCACATCCATCGCATTCGCTTTCGCCCCACGTCCCTGTTCCTGCAACAATATAGGAGTTTAAGCCCCGTTGAGTGAATGAAAGAACATTTTTACCCTGAACTTCATCGCACGCCTTAATACACCTAAAACATTTGATACATTTTGATGGATCGTACGTGAGTACAGGCGAGCTGTCATCAATCTTCAATTCTACCTCGTGTTTTATGGGCTTAAAAAATCGATTTTCAGCTTTATCGAGGTTGTACCTTAAAATCAGTTCCCTTAGCTCATCGGTGTAGGTATCATCGTAAGAGGTATTTTGTTCACTAATAAGGTAATCGAGTAAGAAACGACGTGTATCTTCAAGTTCCTGGTCAAAGGCCACTATGTTCATACCCTCTTTTACGGTGAGGGTGCAAGAAGCAACCAGCCCCCGCTGCCCTTCAACCTTTACCAAACACAAGCGACAAGCACCCGTTGGGGTTAGCTTGCGATGATAGCAAAGCCCTGGAATATCAAAACCATTAAGTCGTGCTTCGTGCAATAGGTTGGCCCCTTCATTTGCCAACACCTCTTTACCATCGATGCGTATTTTTACCTTTGCCATAATCACTGATTTGCTATTTGCGAAACCAAAATATGCTCCCATAAACTTTTTAGGGGGAGAATTGGCGATTGCCCAAGAGGACATAGCGAGGTTTTGGCAATCATCCCGGCCTGCCGGATAAGTTCAGGGTAAACTTTAGCTGGATCGAAATTACCTTGCGTTAAATTCTCGTTGAGTAAATTATACAGCTGGGTTGTACCCACGCGGCAGGGGATACACTTACCACAGCTCTCATGTTTAAAAAATCTGAGTATTGATAGCATTACCTGATTCAGATCGCGGGTATCATCCATTACAATTACAGCCCCTGAACCAAGTGTTAAACCAACCTCACGAAGTTTATCGTAATCCATTGGTACATCCATGTGTTGTTCCGATGCAAATGTCCCGGCTGCACCACCAATCAATGCAGCCCCAAAAGGTTTTCCATCTTTTACGCCGTTAGCCACATCGTAGATGAGCTCTTTTAGTGTTACTCCCATAGGAAATTCGTAAAACCCGGGTTTATTCACATCTCCACTAATGGTGAAAATTTTTGTTCCGGGCGATTTCTCGGTGCCAATCGACCGGTACCATTTAGCACCATTTAAAATGATAGCTGGGAAATTTGCCAACGTTTCAACATTATTGATCAATGTTGGCGCTCCCCAAAGTCCTCTTTCAGCCGGGTATGGGGGTTTAATCCGTGGGTGTCCACGCTTCCCTTCAACCGATTCAATCAGGGTTAACTCCTCCCCACAGAGGTATGAACCGGCACCGCGTCGAATTTCCAGGTCGAAATCAAAACCGCTACCAAGAATATTTTTTCCGAGAAAACCGCGGTCATAAGCTTGTTCAATAGCCAGCTGAACCCTTCGGGTAGCCAGCCCATACTCACCACGTATGTAAATGAATCCTTTATGAGCACCAATACTATAAGCTGCTATAGCTATCCCTTCAATAAGGGTATGGGGATCGGTTTCCATAATAACCCTATCCTTAAATGTTCCAGGCTCCCCTTCATCGGCATTACAAATCACATACCTGGTGCAATCGGAACAGATCACTGCTGCGGCTTTTTCCTTTGTCCCTGTTGGGAATCCAGCTCCGCCTCTACCCCGCAATCCGGAATCGATTATCTCCTCGTAAATCCCAATTGGCTCGCTCTTTAGTGCTTTTTGTAACGCCCGATAGCCATCGGCTGCAATAAACTCATCGATGTTTTCAGGATCTATGAGCCCGGAGTTACGTAGCACTATTCGGTATTCTTTCAGCATGGTTACTGTTTTAATTTTCCCCGCGTGGTGTATTGCTCTAAAATATTTTCAATAATACCGGGTGTAAGATTACCATACATGTCCTGATTTACCATCATGGCTGGAGCCACTGCGCAGTTCCCAAGACATTCGGCAGTTTCAAGGGTAAATAAACCGTCAGGGGTGGTTTCTCCTATCTCAACGTTCAGCTTTTGTTTTAAAAAATCTAATAAATTAGAACTCCCCATCATGTTGCATACAGGCGAAGCACAAACCTGTATCACATACTTACCACGTGGCGTATCGCTAAACATGGAGTAATAACCAATCACCCCGTAAACTTGTGCTTTTTTAATGTTCAAATGATCAGCTACCTTTTGAATAGCTTCGTGTGGAATATAGGTATTGGGATTCTGATTTTGGATGTCGTGTAATATTTCTAAAAGGTAGTCTTTCCTCCTGGGATATTTGCTGAGTATAGTTTCGACTTCCATCGCCAATATATTTTGCCCTAATTTATACTAAAAAAAACTTAAAGCAATAGCAATTGCCAATTTAGATTTAGACTATCAAGGACCGAATCAATTAAAATCGATTTATGGATCACCTCCGAAAAGTCTCTCTCATTGCATGCGAACCAAAAATTCACACGATTGAGATATAGCACTATGGCACGAAGACACGAGTTTACAATAAAATGTCCAGTAGGTATTTAATTTCAGAACTCCTACCTCAACAGCAAAATAAAATGTCGCAAATTTAATAAACTAACAAAAGAAAAAATACTAAATTCTCTTATATAACTTCTTTTTCA
>DFYV01000110.1 GCA_002383425.1 Bacteroidales bacterium UBA4073
AGTTTATGACATTTTGAAAAATGCCTGGATTTGCAACACTTTTTTTTGTTTAAAACTCCCGAAATCCTATTATATGCCTTACATCGCTGATGGTTTTCGCAGCGCTTTCGCGTGCTTTTTCTGCGCCCATTAATGCAACTTTACGGAGGTAATCGTTATCGGCCAGTATTGCCTCAATGCGTTCGCGTATGGGCGAGGTAAACTTAACTAAATCGTCGGCCAGCTGTTTTTTCATATCGCCATAGCGAATTTCACAGGTGTTATACTTATCTTCAAAGTACCCAAGTGTATCGGGGGTTGAAACTGCTTTCATGATGGTAAACAGATTCTGAATGGGTTCAGGTTTGGGTTGGTTTGGTCGGGTGGGGCCTGCGTCGGTAACGGCTTTCATTACTTTTTTACGAATTGTTTCGGGATCGTCGGAGAGGTAAATGGCATTCCCCTCCGATTTCCCCATTTTACCTGAACCATCAAGGCCGGGAATCTTAACCAGATCTTCGCCAAAGTTGAAGGCAACCGGTTCAGGAAAGTAGTCAACCTTATACATCCTATTAAAACGGTTTGCAAAGGTACGGGTCAATTCCAGATGTTGTTCCTGATCCTTACCCACTGGAACTTTGGTGGCTTTATGAATAAGAATATCGGCTGCCATTAGGGTTGGGTAGGTCAGCAGTCCTGCATTTATGTTGTCGGGTTGCTTACGAACTTTTTCTTTAAACGATGTGCATCGTTCAAGTTCTCCCTTGTAGGCGTTCATATTGAGTAGCAGGTAAAGTTCCGGAATTTGTGGAATGTCGCTTTGAATGTATAGGGTAGCCACTTCGGGATCTAAACCACAGGCTAAGTATTCGGCAAGCACCTGTTTCACTGAACCATGTAAATCTTCAGGGGTGGGGTGGGTGGTTAGCGAATGGTAATCGGCAATAAAAAAGAAACATTTATTTTGGTGCTGCATGCGTACAAAGTTACGCAGGGCGCCAAAGTAGTTACCAAGGTGAAGTTTTCCTGTTGAACGAATTCCGCTAAGTACAATATCCATTTTGCTATTTTTTGCAAAAATAACATATTTAGGGTTAAAACAGTTTAGGCTTTCGTTTTAGGAACTCGTTAAGGGTAACGGGAGAATTTTTTTGGGCCCAGTGGTAGGTAAGATCATACTGTTGCTTTAGGTTGTTAAAGTCGAACATGGGGAAACTGTATTCGTAATCAGGAACAAACACCCAGGTTCTGCTGGCAAGTTCTGGATGACGCTTACTCATGTATTCGAGCCTTCGCCAAAATCCAACGGATGTTAGCAAATCGGGCGAAAATTCAATGCCATTTAGGGTTTTTAACTCATATCCAAATGGTTTTAGCTCTTCGGACAGTGTCATATCGCGATCACGTTTTCGCGATATAATGATAACCCGCTCAACGGGTTGCTGCCTGTAGTTTTCAAACTCGATTAGAGCTTGAAAGGGGACACGGTCGTCGCCTATACCTCCATCGTAGTAAGGGATGTTGGGAATTGTTTTAGTGCCGTTAATACGCTCAGGTGGAAATACAAGCGGGTAGGCAGTTGAGGCCATCAGCACATCCACCAGGTTGAGGGTCGAGTCACTTTCTCTGTTAATCTTTCTGTTACAGAAGCGGTAAGTTCCTTCGCCCAATGGCAATGGCCGCATGCTTACCACCGATATGGATGTTGGGATTGGCAAGTCGGCTAAGGTTTTGTATCCCAGCTTATTAACCACAACATCCTCCAGTAGTAGTCGCAAGGGCTCTGTATCGACTGGTAAACCCTTTTTATCGATCCTAAAAACGTTATCATTTTTGATATCGGCAAATATCTCACGGTACTCTTTCCATGTTAACTTATTATCGAGGATGGCGTTTAGCATTACCGCATTCAGCGCACCAGAACTTGCCCCTGATATGAATACAACATCGTTTAGTTCACCGCGCTCGTAAAGACTTTGTAGCAGGGCAGCTTCCTGGGCAATTTTAGCGGCTGCGCCCGTTATGATTATGGCCGTGCCTTTGGCAGGTTTTGTATTTTTTGGAAGTTCTTTGCTGGTGGGCTCTTTTGCTGTAGAAAAGGCAACTATTGTTAATAATAAAAGAAATATCCTGAAAACTACCCGTTTATGAGTCATAATTTCGATGCTTTTAAAGATAAATTAACCGATTGCTAAGATACAATTAGGATTTGTAAACATCTGTTTATTTAGGTTAAATAAAATAAAAAAGGGTCGTACCTATCATTTTAACAAATTGAACTTGAATTGATAATCAATTTTTAGTTAGATTTGTTTTAAATCTACCCCTAAAGCCATGAAGCATATAGTAGTGCCAATCGATTTTTCCAAGGAATCGTTAAATGGGTTAAGGTTGGCAATAATGTTTGCCAATAAATTCGATAGTGTTGTTCAGATGGTTCACGTGCAAAAGTATCCAACCGATTTAACGCCTGGCCAGTTCGAAGAAGGGTATAAAATGATTGAACGGAAATTTGAAACTTTAGTAGGTGAATACTCAACCAAAATGGACAACAGCGCAAACCTAACCTATATCATTAAAAAGGGGAAGATTTACCGCGAGGTGGTAAATCAGGCGCATGCCTTTGACGATTCTGCAATTATATGCTCAACCCATGGGGCCTCAGGGTTTGAAGAGTTTTTCATTGGAAGCAATGCTTTTCGGATTATCTCGGCCACTCACTGTCCTGTAATCACCATTCGGCACGGGGCAATGCCCAGGGATATCCGGAAAATAGTTTTACCTATTGATGTTACAGCCGATACCCGTCAGAAAGTACCAATAACCGCCGAAATTGCAAAGGCTTTTGATGCCGAGGTGCATGTTATAGATGTGGCCACCATGCAAACCGATGAAACTGACCTTAAGCTGAATGCATACACCAAGCAGGTTTGCACCTACCTGAAAGATCACGATGTGAGATTTCAAAAGGCAAACCTACGAGGCGATAATATTACCGATATCACCATTGAATATGCTCTTGACGTGAACGCCGACCTGGTAAGCATAATGACCGAGCAAAACATTGCCCTTAGCGATTTTGTTTTGGGAAGTCAAGCCCAGAAAATGCTGAGCAAGAGTCCTATCCCTGTGCTTAGCGTTACTCCCAAGGAAATTTTTATTATGGGAAGTTTCAAAACCTTCGGGAGCGGTTACTAAAATTTACTACCTCGCTCAGCAAGGTATGTGACTTAGTGGTAATTAGTGGCAGTTTGCCATCGGCGAGCTCACTGAAAAACTGCACGGTTCCCGACTGTGAACAAACAGCTAATTTCACATTACGGTGTTGCTGCCATAAACTGTCGTTTAGCCACGGGTTCAGGGTTCAGGTTTTGAAGTTCAAGGTTCAAGGTTCGAAGTTAAAAGT
>DFYV01000092.1:0-12994 GCA_002383425.1 Bacteroidales bacterium UBA4073
ACAACCTGATGGCCATAAACTTTTTTAAGGAAAGTAACGATTCTTTGAGCCTGGCAAAAATCTATACATCGCAGGGGGCTGTACATACAGGTTTTGAAAACTACATAACCGCACAAAGTTACCTTGAAAACGCAATAGCAATCCTCAGGGTGTATAACGATAGCCTATACCTGGGAAAAAGTTACAAAGCATTAGCCAACAACTACCTGAAACAGTCGAATTACCTAATGGCTGAAAAGCACCTAAAAAAATCGGAAACGTACCTTTGGAAATACCCTACAGAGTTAGCCCGTACCCAGACAACTGTAGCGGAATTGCTTATAGATCAACTTAAGATTAATCAGGCAATTCCTTTACTCCAATCGATTCTCAACACTCAAAATCAGGTAAACGATAGGCATGGTCAACTTTATACATTGATGCAACTGGGCAAAGCTTATGCCGCACAGGGAAAATATGATGAGGCAAAAAAATACCTTTTACAATGCCTGAAGCAATCGGAAAGCTTGAGCATAGCAAACATCAATCGACTGGTTTACAAGGAATTATCGCAACTCGAGGAACTCCGAGGGAATAAGACGGAAGGTTATTTTTACTTACGTAGGTATATCAACTTAACCGACAGCCTTTTCAATATTCAAAAAATAAGCGAAGCAAACCGACTTGAGAATATATCGGCCCTACACCAGAAGGAGAAAGAAATTCAACTGCAAAAAGAGAACCTACTACTAAGTCAGGCTAAACTCAACAAATCGAGAATACGACAGATTTATATGGTTGGTTTTATAGCCCTTTTATTAGTGCTGGTTACGGTGTCATACGTTGCTTACAAGAACAAGTATAAGGCCAATATTTTGCTTGCAGAGCAAAAGGAGAAAATTGAAAAGCAAAAGAATATGCTTGAGCAACGCTCACGCGACATAACCGATAGCCTTAATTACGCCCGCAGGATTCAGAAAGCCGTACTGCAAACCTCGGAACAACCTAACGAATTTTTTGATGATTCCTTCCTCATTTTTTTACCCAAAGAGTTGGTAAGTGGCGATTTTTACTGGCTAAAGCGATTCGACAGTCAGCTCCTTTTCGCAATAGCCGACTGTACAGGACATGGAGCACCCGGCGCATTTATGAGTATTATTGGAATGTTTGGGCTCAACCAAATTGTCAGCGAGCTAAAGGAAACAAATCCCGGCGAGGTACTCAAAAACCTTAATGAACTTTTCCATAAATCGTTTGAGCAAAAGGAAGGATCTGAAATATTTGATGGTATGGACATAGCCTTCTGCAACTATAACCCTATCACCAGAGAGCTGCGATACGCAGGGGCAAACATTTACCTAAATATTGTGCGAAAATCCAGCTCGCACTCCGCTTCGAATATAATACTTAACCAAAACGAAGCGTACACCTTGTATCAGGTAAAATGTGAAAGGCAATCCATTGGGTACATGATAGAAAAGGTAAATTTTACCACCCATAGCATTCAACTGGAGAAAGACGATGTTATTTACCTGTATTCCGATGGATATACCGACCAGTTTGGAGGGCCAAATGGGAAAAAATTCAGGTTGACGGAATTTAGAAATATTTTATGCTCCATAGCCAACCTTCCGATGAGCAAGCAAAAGGACTTACTTCTGGATATTTACTCCGAGTGGAAAGGCAATAATATTCAGGTTGATGATGTTACAGTTATGGGCATACGAATTACTTAGCCACATACATATCCATAACCCTGCTAAGTCCCTGATGACAAACCCTACAAAATTTTAGTGAGTGCGAAAACATTATGCAATCTACCTCAGGCCTATACATGCCCTTTGATAAGTAGCCAGCCCCTTCAAAAGCACCAACTTTCGCATAGTAGGGCTCACCATTGATGTCTATTTTACCAGTTTGCTCGTATTGTTCCTTTTGCCAGGAAGTAGGTATTGGAGTGTTTGGTTCAACCATGTTTTTCCATTTCAAACTTTGCGGGTTGAGCAACGCTGTGATGTTGAATTCCCATGGCTCATACTTAGGGACGGTAACCTGGTATGCCACATCGCTGGTGTAGTACTCATCGGCAAGGCCTGCCATATGGTGTCCCATTTCATGAACCATAACATACGCAGCGGTACTGGTTTTAGCCGAAGCGGTAATGTACAGGTTGTAAATACCCCCGCCTCCATACTTGGTTGAGTTTAAAAGGATTACCAAAAAATCGTATGGGGCTAACGAGGCGTAGTCACGAACAGTCCACTCCCGCTCAGTTAAAACATATCGTTCTGTTTCAAAGGTAAAGTATGTGCACCCTAAAACATTGGCGGGGTAATAGTTTGATTCTTGCAAACGAATCCCACTGACAGGGGAGGTGGAGTAAACAGCGGCCACATTAAAATCGCTTTTCCTACTCTTGAAGGGCTCAACCGAAAAGAAAGCCTCAATAAAACGCTCCACATCGTTTGAAAAATCGGATGAATCTGCTGCTGTGTAACCATCGGCAAGCACAACGATATCAATCTTTTCCTTAGGATTTCCATTGCTCAGAAAATAGCGAACCTTTGCCAATGAACCTGTGTGAGAGGCATTGGCATACATAGCGGGATTAATGGTTTCAGTCCATAAGGTTTGAAAAGTATTGGTGCTATCGCGCTTACGCATGACGATTTTTACAGCATTTTTAGGCCAAGGAAACCGTATGCTCTCCTCGAAATCTTTTTCAATTCTGGTAGCTTCAAGGGTTGTTTGCCACTCGCCAAAAACACTACAAAATCCTTGTGTATATAAAACTTTACCTGAAGCAACATCAACTACGTCAAATGCGTAAAGCCCGAGGTTATAGGGATCGTTCATCACCTTCACCCTACCGCCCCATGCACCATCGTGTTTAATGGCAAATATTTTAAAAGATTCGCTCTGGGAATTACCACCATGCAAGTAATCGACCCTCATGGTTTTGTCCTCAAAATATTTTTCAAAATCGATGTTAACCGTGTTGGATTGTGCAAACACGATGACAGGAATAAGACTATAGATTAGTAAATGGGCAAAGTTTTTCATTATCTGGCATTTTTAGGTAGAACATCGTACTTATTTCCATGGGCATCAAACATCTGTCCCATGCAGTCCACAGCCAGGCAGCTATGAACTGGCAGAATAGCGAGCAAATCGCCGGGTTTAACATCGTCAAGGGCGCCATTGGTGTATGATATAATGCCATGTTCCTGGCTTAATGCGGAAACCAATGCGTTTGGCACAGGATTGCTCCAGGTTACACCATCGAAACGGCAAACAACACCGTAGCAATCGTTACCATCTATTTCAACCTTTTCCTTAGATAGGTGAACAGCTCCCCCATGAACTACAACTTTTTGAAGGTTAGGCGAGACATCAACCACAGGGCAGATGAGAGCCACTGCCACCTGCGATAAATGGCATGAACCAATAAGGCTTTGCATTACATCGTAAAACACAAAGTTGCCGGGGCGAATCTCGTTAAGCCCCCAGAACTCATCGGCAAGGGAACAGGTTGGAGTATCACCATAAGAGATAATAAGGTTGGGGAACTGATTAGCCCAAAAACTCCTCAGCTTGGCAAGCTGATTTAGAGCGTTGGTGTGCACCTTCAGAACTGCATCTTTTCCCTTTACGCCATACGAATTTCCCGCATGAGTGAGGAAACCTTTAAAAGTAACATTCCTATTTGAAGCAATGAGGTTAATCATTAAGGCAATGTCACGGGTATTCTCAACAGCCACTCCAGTGCGACCCTGCCCAACATCAACCTCAATAAAAGCACCAAGTTTTGCATCGATACTACCGATTGAGGCCAAAAGGTTTTGGGGCGATGAAAATATCACATTAAGTTCAATATTCCGGGCTAAGGTGCAAATTCGAGCTGCCATTTGAGGCACAAAAGGGAAAGCAATGGTAATGTCACCCCAACCACCACTGGAAAAATACTCAGCCATGGCTACCGAGGAAACGGTAATTTGCTGAATCCCATACTTCCGGAACAGCTCACCAACGGCTAAACTTTGATGCGTTTTAAAATGTGGACGTAATAATACATTTGCTTTCGAGGCCTTATTGGCCATGAAAGCAATATTTTGCTCGCATTTTGAAATATCGACAAGCAGGAAAGGTAAGCTCTTAGTCATTCTTGCTGCTATCGGGCTCTAACAAAAATCTTTTACCAATGGTTAGCTGGGGTAGCAGCACTAACGATAACCTCTTTAGTGCATTAACAACCACCTCGTCGTTCTGGATTGTAATGGATGGCCTATCGAAGTTGAGGCTTAACATTCGGGGGATATTTTTCCTTCTGATAAACTGCATGTAAGTTTTACTCTTGTCTATAATGATGTAATCCTCGCTGAACATGAAATCCTTAAGCCTTTCGATATTAACCTTAGATGTCGGCGCTATGTGAACATTAACCCGTTTGTACGACATTGCTGTGGTGATTGCCACAATCAACGGAAGTACAACGGTCAAGGGAATAAAAGTAACGTAGAATTTCCAGAAATTTGTCCAGGTGAATGAGCCCCCTATAAGCATAATAAGGGCAAGAAATATAAACATGGCTATAAGCATGAGGGCGAAATGCAATAGGAATATCTCGAAATGTCCTTTGCTTTTGGCTGATTTAACATGAACTTCGAGTGCCATATACCAACAGGATTAAGTGATTATGTTCATCAAATTTAATTCAATTTGTACAAAAATGTAAAATAAATCCTTTAAATATTGACAACGTATTAGATTTAGAAGA
Organism: Bacteroidales bacterium UBA4073; assembly: GCA_002383425.1. Classification (GTDB taxonomy): domain Bacteria; phylum Bacteroidota; class Bacteroidia; order Bacteroidales; family Tenuifilaceae; genus Tenuifilum. Next base: position 4,757 of record DFYV01000092.1, read on the forward strand.
TGGCACAGCCAGTTCTACCATCGGAATGGGCAAAAGCCCGAAACATGCCGGAGGTATTCATTATCATCGAAATATTTCCCTGTCGGTCAATAGCAATTACTCCGCCATAACCGCCTGCCTTGAGTAGTTTTCCCATAATCACCTTTTCAACAGCGGCATTCAGGCTAAGATTCTGATACTCCATAAGTGCCGAGATATCGTGAGCCACAGTATANNTTGGCATAGGTACCAGCTCCGATGATTGGGGCATCGCCCACACGCCCCCACCGCTTGTTGGTCATTCCACCTGTTGATGTTGCCGCTGCAAGGTTGCCATGTATATCAAGCGCAACACAGCCTACGGTGCCCATCTTTTCCTTGGAGAGAATCTGTTGAAGGTCGTTCCAGCGCTGGGGAGTAAAAAAGTAAGAACTATCAACCCTTTCGATCCCTTGCTCACGGGCAAAATCCGAAGCCCCATTGCCAGAAAGCATTACATGTGGCGACGCATCCATTACCCTACGGGCAAGCGATACAGGATTTTTAACATCGGTAACCCCTGCCACAGCGCCAGCTTTAAGGGTGCTGCCATCCATAATGGAAGCATCAAGTTCGTTGCGCCCCTCATGGGTAAAAACCGCTCCTTTCCCCGCATTAAACAAAGGGCAATCCTCGAGGTATCGAACAACCTGTTCAACCGCATCGGTGCTGCTACCTCCCGACTTCAAAATTTCAACCCCGATACTCAACGCTTTGCCAAGTTCCTGCTGATATTCATCAATCTGCTCCCCAGTGAAATTTTCGGGTTTCATGTTACCTGCCCCACCATGTAGCGCAATACTCCATGTTTGAGAATAACTAACCCGAACGATACCCCCAATGAAAAGTAGAAGGAGTAAAAATTTTTTACATCTGGTCATACTTCAGTACAGCTAAATTTGTTAGGTTTGCAAGTTAAAAATTTTGAGCAAATGAGAAAACAGCTATTTTTCAGCATTAGATATTTTCTTTACTGGATTTTACTTTTTGCAATTTACCGTTTCACATTTACTTTATATCAATTCGAAAAACTTACATCGGTAAGGTTTAATGAGTTTATAAATATTTTTATACGAGGAGCATGGATGGATGCATCGCTTGCCGGATATATTCTTCTTCTGATTTTTGTATTACAAGCCATACTTTTTTTTGCATCGCCCACCAGGTTAAAGAGGTTATACAGTGCAATCACGTTAGTACTACTTATCGTTATAAATGGCGTGGTTATAAGTGATATGGAGTTATATCGCAACTGGGGTTTCCGCATCGATGCCACCCCCCTACTTTACCTGAAGACGCCAAAGGAAGCAATGGCTTCAGTAAAAACATACCTTCTGGTATTATTCATTGTGCTACTGGTTGTGGTCACCTACTTATCACATTGGGCATACCGTAAATGGGTTGCCAAAGATTTTGAACTGGCAAAGCCCTTGAAATGGTGGCACAGCCCAATATTTATCTTCCTTGCTGCAACCATGATCATACCAATCAGAGGGGGTTTTGGGATTGCACCCATGAATCCCGGAAAGGTTTACTTTAGCCAGAATAATTTCAGTAATCATGCTGCACTAAATCCGGTATGGAACATGATGTATTCGGTTAGTAAAAGCGGGAATATGAGCAAATTATATAAAGTTGAAATTGATAAAGATATTGCCCATAAGCGCTTTACCAAGCTCATGCATACCGATAGCACCATTCATGTTCTAAACACAACCCGTCCGAACATACTATTAATATTACTTGAAAGTTTTGGGGCCAGGATGGTTGAACCTCTTGGTGGACTCCCCAATGTTACCCCAAACCTTAACCATTTAGCAGCCGAAGGCATTTTTTTCACCCGAGCCAATGCCAGCGGTGATCGTAGCGACAAAGGTATTATTGCTGTTCTTGCCGGATTCCCAGCCCAATCCACCCAATCGGTAATTAAATATCCCGCTAAATCGAATAAACTGCCCACCATTAGCGGAATACTTCATGATAATGGCTATTGCACTGCATTTTACTATGGAGGTGACCCCGATTTTGCCAACATTCGCTCCTTCCTATACCATGCCAAATTTCAACGATTAGTAACGCAGGACAACTTCCCCAAAAGCTACCGTAACTCCAAATGGGGCGTTCATGATGAACACGTATTCAACTACCTACTCAACGATCTTGATTCAGCCAAAGCGCCATTCTTTAAAATGTTCTTCACGCTTAGTAGCCATGAACCCTATGAAATACCCGGTAAACAAAAATTTAAAGGGATTAGTGAAACCGATCAGTACTTAAGTTCAGTTTACTATACTGACAGCTGTCTGGGCAATTTTATTTCGAGAGCACGTCAAAAAGAATGGTTCAAAAACACGCTGATAATTCTAATAGCCGACCACGGGCATCGGCTTCCGGATAACTACCCCAACCATGAGCCTATTAGGTTTGGAATACCAATGATTTGGTTAGGTGGTGCTGTTGAAAAGCAGCCCATGCTTGTGCAAACCACATGCTCGCAAACCGATTTAGCTGCCACCCTTTTGGCTCAGCTCAATTTATCCCACCAGCAATTTCCGCTATCAAAAAATATACTGTCGCAGGGAGTCACCCCATTTGCCTACTTTGCATTTAACGAGGGCTTTGGTTTTGTTACCCAAACCGATACCATTGTTTACGATCACGTTGGGAAAAAATACATTAAGCAAGCTGGGAAAAATATCCCCGAAACCAAAACTGATGCATGGGCTTTCTTTAGTGCTTACCAGGATATATTCAACAATTTATAGGCCTTACAGGGATGATGGTTGTTCGTTGTTCGTTGTTCGGAAAAATAGTTGATGGTTGATGAGCGTTGTTCGTTGATCGTTGTTAGTTGTTCGGAATAATAGTTGATGGTTGATGGTTGATTTCNNTTTTGCCTTTTAACTTTTAACTTGATTTTGAACTTTGAACCTTGAACTTTGAACTTTGAACCTTGAACTTTGAACTTTGAACCTTGAACCTTGAACCTTGAACTTTGAACCTTGAACCTTAAACTTTGTTCTTTACAAGAAACATCATTCTTAAAGAAACTGGCTTTTTAGAATGGGCTCATCTATTTAAACTCAGCAGCAATTTGCCTGGCAAGGTCAGTGAATTCCTCCTGGGTTAACTTAAGCTTTGGTTTGCGAAAATCGATATCTGTTTCTTTATTCAAGGGGACTAAGTGAATGTGAGCATGAGGCACTTCAAGTCCCAGCACAGCAACCCCAATTCGCTTACAGGGGACAACCTTTTCAATGGCTTTGGCCACGCGCTGGGCAAAAAGGGTAAGACCTGCAAGGGTTTCAGTATCGAGATCGAAAAGGTAGTCAACCTCAACTTTAGGAATGACCAGGGTATGCCCTTTAGTCAAGGGGTTTATATCGAGGAACGCAAAGAACCTATCATCCTCGGCAACCTTATACGAAGGAATTTCCCCACTTACAATTCTGCTGAAAATGGTAGCCATAGCAAAATGTTTTATAGTGATATTGCTAAAATTTCAAACTTTAATAAACCCGATGGAACCTGAACATCAACCACATCGCCAATCTTTTTACCAATTAAGGCTTTTCCAATAGGAGTGGATACCGAGAGCTTGCTTTCTTTAAGGTTTGCTTCCGACTCGGCCACAAGGGTGTACTCAACCACTGCGTTGGTCTTCAGGTTTTTGATTTTTACCTTGTTCAGTATCTGAACCTGAGCGGTATCAATCTTTGACTCGTCAATAACACGAGCATTGGCAATTAAATCCTCGAGTTTGGCGATGCGAAGTTCCAGCATGCCCTGAGCTTCCTTAGCGGCATCGTACTCGGCATTTTCCGAGAGATCGCCCTTGTCGCGAGCTTCAGCAATCATTCTTGAAATTGCCGGACGCTCTACCGATTTAAGGTGCTCAAGCTCCTTACGTAGCCTCTGAAGCCCCTCCTCTGTTAAATAGGTTACCTTAGTCATTTTCCCTCCTTAAACATGAAATAAAAAAGAATCCCGACAAGGAAATCGGAACTCTTTGATTGCAAAGTTATAAAAAATTTAATTCAAATACGCAATGAATAGATGAAGTTAAAAATATTTTGGTTGCATGATTACGGAGTAAACAATCGCTTTAGCTGGGTCAAAATCAGCTAAAAAGGGTTCAGCCACTTCTTTCTTTTTATTCGGATCATACTCATCCATTTCAGGGATGTCGATATCGAACTGCTGCATGATTGCATCGAACGATTCCTGATACGAGTATTCGCCGATAGGCCCTTCAACTTTCGATTCGGCAATGTCGAGCGGGGCATATTCAACATGTGCAGGGATATCAAGAGGTTTGGCTTCCTGCACCGGGTAAAGTTCTGCTTCGGAAAGGGGTTTATCAATGGTATCCTTTTCGTATTCCAAATTACCAACCGTTTCACTCTCCTTTACTTTCTCCGGACCATAGCCGTAAATTTTCTCCTCATCATCAACACTCACCGATTCCGAAGGTTTACTGTTAGTCTCAACCATCACCTCCTCGCCAAGTAACTCCTGCAACTTTCGGGTTAGAAGTTCATCGTCGGCAGGTTCCAAGGGTTGTGCTTGTTTTGCCTGCGCGGCAGTTTTCTTCTTTTTACTGTTAGCAAAAGCATTCAGTATAACCAGGGCAATGGCTATGATAATGTAAATAAAATCGCCTGCATCCATATCTATAATTTTTATCTATTTATATTTCCAAAAACCTAAGCGCTGCCTGAGGGTTCGTTTGGGTCTGTTTTTTTCAGCTTCTTTCTGCGACGCTTTCATTCTTTCCTGCACCTCGGGTGTTTGGTTTTTAATGTGCCGTTCCACCAAACTCTTCTCAGCTTTAGCAGCCTGTTTATCCCTTTTAACCGATTTTGCTTCAGCCTTACTGGTAAGCTTTTCGGTTTTTTTATGGTGCCAGTAAGCTGCCCATGCTCTTTGGCTTTCCATGCGTTTGGCCTTCAACTTGCTCTGCCCGGGCATTTCAGGGACTGTTGAAGGAGCTAACTGCCTGCCACAGCCCATTGGAATAAAAAGAACAAGAGCAATAAACCATATCTTTTTTATACCTTTGTGCAAGATACAAATTTAGTAATCGTATGCAAACAAAGGTAATCTTAATTTTTCTTTTTTCAAGCTTTATTTTTTCCAATTTCGCCTGCGACGATAATCTCGATGAGATTATTCCTGATGTTCTGGTTGACATTGAGTTTAACCTAAATTTACCCCAGTACAACGATTTGAATTTTGTAATGGGTGCCGTAAAAATAGATGGATGTGGCTACAAAAAAAATGGGGTTATTGTTTTCAGGCTAAACGAGAGTGAAATACTGGCATTTGACGCCACTTGTCCGAATCATATCGATATAAACGCATCGGTTAACCTCGACTCCAATAGTTCCGGAACAGCCACATGCCCTCACTGCGGAAAGGTTTACTCTCTGGTAAGATACGGGTATCCCGATGAAGGCTACCCGCTAAAATGGTATAAGGTAATAAAAAATGGCGATTATGTGAGGGTTTATAACTAATTGGCATTTTTGGAAGAAATTGATGACACTGGTAGCGAGTAAATAGTAGCGAGTATATAGGAATTATAGGAATTATAGGAATTAGGATTTTCTGCCTCATTTTCGCTACTATCTACTATATTCTCGCTACTATTTTAGGATATAGTGTTTAGAATCTGGTATTTTTTAGAAGAAATTGATAAATGTTGATTAATGAATAAAAAGCTTCGTGATTCGAAATTCGAAATTCTAATCTAAATGAGGCTGATGAAAGCGCTTCAATTTTTAAGTGGCTTAAAAACAATAAACAAAAACTTCTTAATTCTAACTTCTTAATTCTTAATTCTAACTTCTTAATTCTAACTTCTTAATTCTAACTTCTAACTTCATATTTGCGACCAGCTTGCCCTTCGGAAAATCCCAATAAATCGGGACAAGCCATTTACTTTACCACCAAATTATCGTCAATCATTCGGGCGTTATACTGCTGAATAATTGCTTTCAGCAAGCGTTCCATTTCCATTTGCCTATCAAGGGATTTGCCCTGGAGATTCCGTGTAAGTAAGGAATCCTCTTTAAAGTTGTACATGGCCAATACTTTGGAACCATCGAATATCATTACGTAATCATCCATCAATAGCTGGTAGCAGCCATTGCTGTAGTTAACCGCAAATGGTTTTTCTTCTTTGGAATTAAAAAGGTTACGACCAAAAGCTATAAAAGGCTTGTTGTGATTCAGATAACCGAGTATGGAAGGCATTATGTCGATTTGTTGAGCAAGCTCTTTCTTGCAGCCTGCAAGGCTATTATCGGGACGATAGAAGATAATAGGCACCGAGAATGCCCCAACACTGGTTTGATATTCAGGAAAGTAGGTTTGATTGCAATGGTCGGCCGTTATTACAAAAAGAGTATTAGGGTACCAATCCATTTTTGAAGCTGTTTCAAAAAAGCGTTTAAGTGAATAGTCGGTGTAAGCAATACACTGGTGAATGGGCAATGTTCCTTTGGGGAACTTCCCTTCGTATCGCTCTGGAATCTTAAATGGATGATGCGACGAAACCGAAAAAATTGCCGTGCAAAAAGGCTGTTGAAATTGATTGAGTTTTTGGGCAAAGAACTGGAAGAATTCCTCGTCCCAAACGCCCCACATTCCATCGAAATGGTCGGGGTTGGGATATTCGCTCATGCCGTAGTACTCCTCAAACCCTGCCACATTGGCAAAAGCCTGAAAACCCATGGAACCATTGGGGGCTCCATGGAAAAATGCAGTATGGTATCCTTCGGCCCTTAGTACCGAAGCAATGCTGTTAATCCTGTTGCCTGAGTAGCTGGTTAAAAAGTAAGGTTCAACAAACATTGGGATACTGGCCAAAACCGAGGGCATTGCATCAATCGATTTACGGCCGTTTGCATAGGAATACCTATACCACAGCGAATTCCCGATAAGTGAATCAATAAAAGGCGTAAAACCTTTATAACCATACTTTTCCCTTAAATGCTCGTTATATGCACCAATGTATTCCCTGCCAAAACTTTCGATAATGAATATTACAACGTTCATCTGCTTTAGCGAGTCACTGGCCGATGGCCTATGTAGTGAGGAATAGATTGCTTCAAGTTCTTCGGGGCTTTTGAAGTAATCAACCTTAACCAGCGCCTTTTTGCCTAAAGTACGGTAAATGGCAAAGGGCGTATTAAGCACAATGGCTGCTTCAAGTGGTTCGCTCACAAATTGACCTGCATTGCTAAGGGTAATAGGACGGGTACTATGGCGAAAACCACCCCGCATACCCCCAACCATTAGCGTTGCCAGGGCAATCATCAATACAAAACCATTAATGCCATAAACCAAATGGTACCGAAAACCTTTTCGTTTGGGCAAACCACGAGCCTTTCCATAAAGCAAAACAACCAAAGCGGTAAGTGCAATCCAAATCAGAACAACATACCAGTAATCGGCAATAAACTTTGGGATAAGCGACCCAAAATTGGTTTCGTGCTTAAATTCATCAAAAACTGTGGCTGTTGTACGGCGTAAGGTAAAACGGAAATAAATAAAATCGATACAGTTAGCTGCTATTGCAATACTGTTGGTAATCACAAACAGGTACTTAAGTGCCAATTGGTACCATTTGTTGTACCTGAAAGTGAAAGGTAAGAGGTACAGGGTAATGTACAAAACATTCGTGTAAAGAAGCGCGCTGGTATCGAACCACAGTCCACCAGCAAGTATTCGAATAAAACCATCAAATGAAATGTTAGTGAAAAAATCGGAATTAAACAGATAGAATAGCACCCTACTTGCAGTGTATATAAGCATGAGTAGGGCAAAACGCCAGATAAGTAACAGGTAAATATTTCCCTTTAGGGAGATTTCGGAAAAGTACTGCCGAAACTCTTTAAACATGGCTTACGGCTTATTAAATTGACCCGCAAAGTTAATATTTCTTTAATTTTATGTTAATTTTTTGAGTTTATAGGTTAAATCTTTTTTTGATGTGCAAGGAGATTATAGTTGATGGTTGTTCGTTGTTCGTTGTTCGGGGAAATGGTTGATGGTTGACGGTTGTTCGTCGTTCGTCGTTCGTCGTTCGTCGTTCGTCGTTCGTCGTTCGGAAATAAGGTTGATGGTTGATGTTTTGATATCTTTTGAATTTTAAATTACGAATTACGAATTACGAATTACGAATTACGCTTTTTTACCTTTTACTTTTGCCTT
>DFYV01000092.1:13040-15843 GCA_002383425.1 Bacteroidales bacterium UBA4073
TGGAATCTGGAATCTGGAATCTGAAATCTGGAATTTGAAATCTGGGTTATTTTTTTGGTATGCTAAGACCCTACAAAAAAAGAATTAACCGGTTTATAAAAACAAATAACCGGTGGTAAGCCGGTTTAAATTGTATTGGGTTGCAGATTCTACTTTTTTGATAGTTCACTGAGCTTTGTAAAGCTCTCATCGATGATCTGGATGGAATCCTTCCGTATATCGCGATAATGAGCTTTTACAGCTTTTGGGTTATCATTGGGAACTTGATGTTTTATGCGGTGTACCAGCTCGAAACGTTTATCAAGAATCGATTCTATAATAGCGATAGCCTCATCGCGCTTTTTATCGCCATTAATAAGCATATAGGTAAAACAATCGCTAATCACCTCACTTACTAAGTAGTCGATATTCTTTTTAAGCTCTCTCTTGCTTGCCATAATTTAGTTTTTTGTTAATTCGTAAAGTTAATACTTTTTGTGGTTACACAAGTTGATAAGCTAAACAATATCGGTAGTAACACCATCATCGTCAGTTGTAGCATGCGTTACAACCGATTTATTCTTCCAATTTCCAAACCTGTAGTATAGTGTTGATGCCATAGCACCCATAAGCCAGCCCAAAGGAATTGACCACCAAATGCCAGATACTCCCAAACCTAAAGTTCTACTAAGCAGGTAAGCCAGTGGTATGCGCACAATCCAAAGCGAAAGCAAGGTAATGTACATGGGAATAACAGCAGACCCAGCGCCACGCAGTAAACCGTTTACGCAAAACATAACAGCCAAAGCAACGTAGAAAACACTCACAACCTTAAGGTAGTGGTAACCAATATCCACAACCTGGGGATTGGTGGTGAAAACCACCATCATGCTATCGCCCCAAATAAGTATAATAGCGCTGATAATAATGCTGAACGCCACGCTCATCTTAATGGTAGCCCAAAGCCCACGTTTTACCCTATAAATTTTGCCTGCCCCAATGTTCTGGCCAACGAACCCCGAAAGGGATGCCGAAAAGTTCATGATGGGTATAGCAGCAAGCGAATCGATTCGGCTGGCAGCCGAAAAGCCTGCTATAACATCGGTACCAAAGGAATTGACTAATCCCATAAGAGTTATACCTCCCAGAGCAACCAGGGTTTGCTGAATACCCGTAGGCAAACCTATGCGTACGCTTTGCCTGAAAATTTCCCAGTCGAATACCATCCGCTTTATGCTAATGCGCAACATGTGCCTAAGCCTTTCAAGGTAAATAATCGCAATGATAAACGAAAAAGCCTGCGCTATTACTGTTGCCCATGCTGCACCTGCCACACCCCACTTGAAACCAAGCACAAAAAGAATATCAAGAGCAATATTTAGGAAAGTAGAAATGATAAGAAAGTAAAGGGGGGTTTTTGAATCGCCAACCCCACGCAGAATACTCGACACAGCGTTAAACCCAAACATTACCACTAACCCATACATGTAGATATCAAGGTAAACTTTTGACATTGTCAAAATTTCCTCGGGCAAACGCATCAACCTAAAAATATACTCACCGCTCAGCAACCCGATAACGGTTATAAGAATACCGGCAAAAAAAAGGAAGATGTAAGTGGTATCGGCTGCCCGTTTTAACTTTTTAAAATCTTTGGCTCCAAAGTATTGCGAAATAATAACCGACGACCCAATACCTATACCAAGAATAAGGGCAACAATCATAAAAATGATTGGAAACGAAGCCCCTACGGCTGCCAATGCTTTTTCGCCAAGGTACCGTCCAACAATAATGCTATCAACCACATTGTAAAGCTGCTGGAATATATTCCCAACGAGCATTGGTAATGCAAAACGGAATATGTGTTTGGCCTCGTTGCCAGTTGTGAAATCTTTCATGCTGCGCAAAAAACTTTACAAAGTACGACAAAAAAAGTGAAAACACCAATATTGCTGGCATTTGGCTAAACAATTCAAGCAGTATAGGTTAAAGCTGATTCTTAATAGCAGAGACTCAAAAATGCTGAACTAATTTCAAACATCCTGACCCATCGTAGTTTAATCTGTCGCAAATTTATAAAGTATAAAAACGAGCGTCAGTCCATTGTCACACAGTAAAACTATATAAAAGCCCCGAGGGGGCGATAAGAGTATAACATCGGACGTCAGCCCGATGCCATGCAGCAAAACCTACAAAAGCCCCGAAGGGGCGATAAGAGTATAACATCGGGCGTCAGCCCGATGCCATGCAATAAAACCTACAAAAGCCCCGAAGGGGCAACAGTATTAATCCCATAGTAGGGACGCATAATTATGCGTCCCTACTCATCTTCCCATGATACTTTTGTATGATGTTGCTGTTGATTCTGAATATATCTCCTTACAATCTCTATCTGTGATTCCCCTACCGTGAATGCACCATACTTTAATGCCCACTGAAAGTTATACTGGTATTCCGACACATCATTTATCCATTTAGAAGAGCTTGACTTGACTATCCTCAAAAAATCAGACAATGCAATGGTAGGTGGAATATAGGTGAGAATGTGAATGTGTTCCTGCATGCCATTGATTTCAACTGGAATACCTTTTAATTTGGATATTATACCTCCCGTGTATTTATAAAGCCGGGACACCAGTTCTGGTGTAATTAATTTCTCTCTTCTCTTTGTGCCATATACTATATGATACGCGAATTTTGTGTATGCCATCAGGTTATGAATTTGTGTCGTCCCTTCGGGACTTTTGTAAGGTTTTTTGTTTTATTGCCCACGACAATAGTCGTGGGTTATACTCTTTCGTCCCTTCGGGACTTTATTAGCAAT
>DFYV01000079.1:0-31009 GCA_002383425.1 Bacteroidales bacterium UBA4073
TGCATTGTCTGATTTTTTGAGGATAGTCAAGTCAAACTCGTCTAAATGGATAAATGAGGTGTTGGAATACCAGTATAACTTTCAGAACTCATGACTTAACAGCAAAATAAAATGTCGCAAGTTTACATAAAATTAGTTAATATAAAGGTAAAAGAAAAACACTAACTTCTAACTTCTAAATTTAAGGCCATGTTACTATCAACCATCAACCATCAACCATCAACTATTTTCCGAACAACGAACAACGAACAACGAACAACATCTAACGTTTAACGCCTTATGTGACTTTTGCCTGTAAACTTTTTCGACTGGCATCATTGGCATAATCCCCTGCACTACTTTAAAAAACTTTAAAAAAACAACTATTGGCTCATTTTGTTATCTTTGTAGTTTTAGAATCAAAAGCATAACCCCGTGGCAGTAAAGAAAAAGTTTAGATTATTTAAGAACCTCTGGAATAAGTATAGGTTAAGCATATTTAACGAGGAAACCTACGAGGAGGTTTGGAAACTCCGTCTTTCCCGAATGAACGCGATTGTGTTTCTCGGAGGGTTTTCAGTCCTGCTCATTGCCCTGGTGAGCATCCTTATTGCGTTTACTCCTTTACGCGAATTTATTCCTGGTTATCCCGATAGCCAAACCCGAAAGGGATATGTTACGAATGTGCTTAAAGTTGATTCGCTCGAAAAGGTTGTAGCCCAGTGGCAGCGTTACTATGAGGATATTAATATCTTGCTAAACGGCGGTGAACCTCTTACAGGGAAGGAAACATCGACCGATACGGTTAAGCGAACCCAAAAGATCGACTTTACACGTTCGGAGGAAGACTCCCTGTTACGCCTGCAAATTGAATCGGACGCGATGTTTAGCTTATCGGTTGGTTCAAACACAACAACCAGAAGCAATATTCCTTTTTTCATTCCACCTGTAAAAGGAATTGTGACCAACAAGTACAATCCTTCAAAGAACCATTACGGTATCGATTTGGTTGCAGGCCCCAACGAAGGAGTTCTTGCCGTAGCCAAGGGTACTGTAATTATATCGACATGGTCGTTGGAAACCGGTTATACCATTGCCATTCAGCATGAGGATGGATTCCTTTCGGTTTACAAGCATAACAGTAAGCTTCTGAAAAGGCAAGGAGAGTATGTTAACGCTGGCGATGTTATTGCAATTATCGGTAATTCGGGGGAACTTACTACAGGGCCACACCTGCATTTTGAGCTTTGGCATCATGGTGCCACTGTCGATCCTTCAAAATACATCAAACTATAATTTCCCGGTATGAAAAGGATAGCTATACTGGGTTCAACAGGTTCCATAGGAACTCAGGCGCTTGATGTAATTAAGGAGCACCCCGATATTTTCAGTGTTGAACTGCTGGTAGCTCAGAATAGCTGGGAACTACTTGTAAGGCAGGCTATTGAATTTCAACCCAATACCGTTATCATTGCAAACCAGCACCATTACCCCAAGGTAAAGGAAGCTTTGGCACGTCAACCTATTAAAGTCTTTACAGGTAAGCAATCCATTCTCGATTCGGTTGTATCGTCGGAGATTGATATGGTGCTTACCGCTATTGTTGGTTTTGCCGGGCTTGAGCCAACAATTCGTGCCATAGAGGCGGGTAAAGCCATAGCTCTGGCAAATAAGGAAACCCTTGTTGTTGCCGGCGAGCTGGTTACAAATGCTGCAATGGAAAATAGGATTCCCATAATCCCTGTCGATTCAGAGCACTCTGCCATTTTCCAGTGCCTGGTGGGAGAGCAAAGTCCTATTGAAAAAATTATACTTACCGCTTCAGGAGGACCTTTCCGCAACCATACCATGGAGCAACTCATGCAGGTAACTAAGGATCAAGCCCTAAATCATCCTAACTGGTGCATGGGACAGAAAATAACCATCGATTCTGCCAGTCTTATGAACAAGGGGCTTGAGGTTATTGAGGCAAAATGGCTTTTTGGGCTAAAGCCCAACCAAATAGAAGTGGTTATCCATCCGCAATCCATTATCCACTCCATGGTGCAGTTTATTGATGGTTCAATTAAAGCCCAAATGGGATTACCGGACATGAAGCTACCCATTCAGTACGCATTTTCCTTTCCCGAAAGGCTAACCTCAAGTTTCCCCAGGATGGATTTTGCAGTGAATCAAACGCTTACTTTTGAAATACCCGATACGAAACGATTCCCAAGCCTAATGCTGGCTCTTGAATCGTTGAGGATAGGAGGCAATATGCCCTGTGTGCTTAACGCTGCCAACGAGGTGGCTGTTGATGCTTTCCTGAAAGAGCAAATCGGCTTTATGGCAATTCCGAAAGTGGTTGAGGGGGCTTTGCATACCATGCCTTTTATTGAACATCCACGTTTTGTCGATTACCAACAAACCGATTCCGAAACACGTATAAAATCGTACGAACTTATAAATCAAAACATCATAAAATGGAAATACTCGTAAAGGTAGGTCAATTCTTTTTAAGCCTTTCTATTCTGGTTATTCTTCATGAAATGGGACATTTCCTATTTGCAAAACTCTTCAAAACCAGGGTCGAAAAATTTTACCTTTTTTTTAATCCTTGGTTTTCGCTTTTTAAGTTCAAGCGGGGCGAAACCGAATACGGAGTTGGATGGTTACCCCTTGGCGGGTACGTGAAAATATCGGGGATGATTGACGAGTCCATGGATAAGGATCAGCTCAAACAGCCGCCTCAACCCTACGAGTTCCGTTCAAAACCTGCCTGGCAAAGGCTACTTATAATGAGTGGGGGGGTGCTTGTAAATGTTGTTCTTGCTTTGTTTATTTACAGCGCTGTGCTCTATACCTGGGGCGAAGATTACCTGCCCACCAAAAACCTTAAGTATGGTGTTAGCTGCGATTCCCTTGCGCTGGAATTAGGATTTCGTGATGGTGATAAAATACTATACGTGGCCGGAAAGGAGATTGAAAACTTTCAGCTGATAGCCCACGATATCCTGCTCAATGAAAATCGTAATGTAACAGTCCTGCGTGGTAGCGATACGGTAACGATTAGTATTTCAGAGGATTACCTGGCTAAACTGGTCAAGAATCCCATCCTTTTTTACCCACGCATACCATTTATTGTTGCCGATGTTAAACCTGGAGAGCCAGCTGAAAAAGCAGGCCTGGTCAAGGGAGATAAACTTGTAGCTTTGAACGGTGCACCCGCATCATTTTTCGATGAGTTCAAATCGGCCATGCAGAAAGCCAAGGGGCAAGGTGTAAATATAACTGTTGAACGCAACGGAAAACCGGTTAGTATGGCTGTTAGGGTCCCTGAAACCGGAATAATTGGGGTTTACCCTGTGGCTGAGCTGGATAAGTTCTTTGAACTCAAACATAATGAGTATTCCTTCTTGCAATCAATTCCGGCAGGTGTGAGTAAAGGATTTGCTACCATATCGAGCTACCTGAAACAGCTAAAGCTGATATTTTCCCCTAAAGCCAAAGCTTACGATTCGGTTGGTGGATTCATTACGATTGGTAATATTTTCCCTTCTACCTGGGATTGGCAAGCTTTTTGGAACTTAACAGCATTCCTTTCCATTATCCTTGCAGTCATGAATATCCTTCCTATCCCGGCACTCGATGGCGGTCATGTGATGTTTTTGCTTTACGAAATTATTACTGGTCGAAAGCCCGGCGATAAATTCCTTGAGTATGCCCAGCTGGTGGGCATGGCAATTCTTCTTGCTTTGATTTTATACGCCAACATAAACGATGTTGTAAAACTTTTTAGGTAAAAAAGTTCAATATGCAAACACTATTCATTGGCGGTGGGGAGTTGCTTGTTATTGCCATTGTTATTCTTGTAATTTTTGGCGCAAGCAAAATACCCCTTTTCATGCGAAACCTTGGCAAGGGCTTAGGTGAATTCAAAAAGGGGATAAAAGAAGCCGAAAGCGAAGAGGACAAAAAGGAGTAAATTATGTTTTTGGTTTTAAGGGGCTTCCTTTTATCTCTATTTACCGTGCCAACTCTTTGCGGGTTTTCAATCACTCCTACCTTTCATGGAGATCGGAATCCTGTGGCTAATGCCATTGATGCTGTCGGCAATATCCCTATTTTCAGCACAGTTAGCCAGGATGACTCTGCCTGGCAAAAACCCGATCTTTACTATGAATGTCAATTAGCCGAAATTGGGCGATACTCGCCCATCGATTTTGATTATAATCCACATGTTAAGCGGTATATCGATCTATTTATCGTTGAAAGGCGTGATCAGTTTTCAAAAATTATTGGCTTGGCCGACTACTACTTTCCCCTTTTCGATGAGGTGCTAAGCAAGTATAATTTACCGCTTGAGCTAAAGTATCTTGCTGTGGTAGAATCGGCATTGAACCCGTTGGCTATTTCCCCAACAGGTGCGGTAGGGCTATGGCAATTTAAGATAAACACCTCAAAAATGTTCAACCTTCAGGTCAATAATTTTGTTGACGAGCGCATGGACCCTTTAAAATCGACAGAGGCAGCTGCCATGTATTTACAGTACCTTTTCCAAACCTTTATCGACTGGAGTTTAGCATTGGCCGCATACAATGTTGGACCAGGCCCAATTAGGAATGCCATGGAGCGATCCAATGGCGAGAAAAACTTCTGGAAGCTATACCCACTACTACCCGAATCGGCACAAAACTACGTACCTGCATACATTGCTGCAGCTTACGTTATGAACAACTACCGCGAACATGGCATTTCCCCTTCGCCTGTTACCATACCTTTAAGCAAAACCGATACTGTTCTGGTGGGTAAGCCCATAGATCTTAATTTGCTAGCTAAGGAAATTGATGTTGATATTAGTATAATCCGTTTCCTGAATCCAACGTACCGCTACGATTACATTCCCGAAAGTAAAAACCTTCAGGTGCTTCGCCTGCCAATTGATAAAACTGCACTGTTCATCCGAAAGTCTAAAGAGCTTTACCTTAATACCAGGAAACCCACAGCATTGCCCGAATCAAAAACCGACAGTACTCTTATTCGAACAATATATACCGTAAAAAGTGGCGATAGCCTTCATAAACTCGCCATCCATTTTGGGTGTACGCTCAACGATATTTACAGGTGGAATCCGGGTTTGGATAGCACCATTGCCGCTGGACAANNCGTTAAAGTTGAAACTCAATATTAAAAGGTATGAAAAATAAATGGATACTTTTGCTTGCAGCAGCTGTCGCACTTAACACATCGTGCAAAAAGGGAAGCAAAGGCGAACGGACGCTTCTACCCAATGTTACAGGAGGTACTCACGAGCTTGTGGTTGTCCTACCCAAGGTACTACATACCGATTCCATCGGCAATACATATCGCAGCATTTTAACCGAGGATGTGCCCTTTATGCCTCAAAGCGAACCCCTTTTTGACATGATTATGATTCCACCCGAAGCGTTTACCGATATTTTTAAGTCGCATCGTAATATTATTTTCAACGATATTGTAAGAGGGGCCAAGACCCCGAAAATGTCGCTTAAAAAAGATGTATGGGCAGCGCCTCAAACCATTCTTTACATTTCAGGGCCCAGCTATGAATCCATTCAAAAGATGCTGCTAAAGGAACGTGAAAATATCGTAAACATTTTTGAGCAAGCCGAGCGCGATAGGGTGATACGTAATGCTATTACCTATGAGGAAAAGAGCATAAGGGAAATACTTGAGAAAAAGTATAACATTGCAATGAATTTTCCCAAAGGCTACAGGTTAAATTTTGACCACGATTCTATTGCATGGATTTCGTACGAAACCCCGCTTACCAGTCAGGGTATAATTATTTATACTTTCCCCTATACCGAAAAAAACACTTTCACGGTCGATTACCTGCTAAAAAAGCGAAACGAGTTTGTTAAAACCATAGGTGGCCCAACCAAGGGTTCATACATGACTACCAGCAGTATTATTCCGCAGCTAACCGATATGATGTATAAAAATCGGTATTATGGGGTAATGCGTGGGTTATGGGACGTTTACAAACATCCCATGGGTGGGCCATTCATAAGCCATATAACTGTTGATGAGGAACGCCAACGGGTAATAGTTGCCGAGGCGTATGTTTATGCCCCTTCAAAGGAAAAGCGTAACTACCTTCGTCAAACCGAGGCGTTACTTTACACCATGGAGATTCTCAAAAAGTAATTATTCGCCAGTTAAAATAAAAGTATAAGCCGGGCGGTTTATACCAGGTTATATTTAAAGATATTATACCATTGATGAGCCTGGTCTGAAAAGATCATTGGCGTTGAGCGTTAAACGTGAAACGTGAAACGTTAGGCGTGAAACGTGAGACGTGAAACGTGAAACGTAAGACGTGAGGAGTAAGGTAAATTTATAAATTGATGAAATTAAACGCTATACATTTCTGACATTTTTACGAGAACCATCATTTTCAATGAAATTTGGCTTTTTAGACAGGTGTCATTGATGAATAAATTTTTTATTTAACAAAAAAGTTGAATTTGCAGCTTAAATCTTCCAAGTTAAAATTAATAATAATTCCATATTTGCTAACGGTTTGCGATATGAAATCGTTGGAGGTTGCAGGCTACTTTCCTGTCCAGTTACACCAAACTTGATGCGGGGTAGAATGCTCGAATAACCAATTAAACCCCAATGTTTTATGACCGCGTGTTGCCAGTAGTTATTTTTTAATCAATTATATATCACCATTCATTTTCTTTGCATATAATATCCCATTTTCGGTAAGTTGAGTATAATTGCTATTCCCATCAATTAACTTTTCATCATCTAACTCTTCACCTGCCTTTGATAGATATTTCATATCAAAATCATCAAATCCAAACTTCTCTTTATAATCAGGTTTGCTTGTTACGTATGAATGATTTGGCATATCATACAATCCCAAAACCAATCTGCTCTTTATATTGTCAATTATTTTTCTTTCATCATTAGATGTTATTTTACCAAATTTCAGTTTCGCAGATTTTGCAATAGAATCTATAATATCAGCCTGAGAAATATTACTAACCTCAGATAATTCGTTGATTAACGATGTTAATTCATCAATGGTCATATCAATTTTGTTTTAAGTTTATAATTCTTGTTCTTCCATATTTCCAAATTCCATAGTAACAGATTCTTTTTCTCCTTTAATAGGTTCTGTAGAAGATAAATCAATTTTACGACGTATTATCTTATTAATTCCATCGTGTAAATCAATCGGTGTTGGTATAAATTTTATAGTCATTTCTTTTCCAAATAGTTTTTTATCCATTTCACAAAGAGGTAGATAAATCTGAAATGCATAATTGCTATAAGTTAATAGAAATAGCATATAAGGTACATTGTCTTTATGGTTATCTTTTCTTTTAAGCAATAAGCAAGATTGAAAATCAAAAGGATGAATGCCTGGTGCAAATGAAAAAAGTAAAAATAGAGCTTTCAAATGATATTTGCTTTCATCATGTTTTTCCTCAAATAACCATGCTAAAGTATTTTTAAAATTATCCAGCTCATTTTCCGGCATAATTGTCAAGGCTATTTTTGTCAAGCATTTATAAATTGCAATCGGAGTGTATGTTGCTCTAGTTGCCGTTATTTTTATTTGTTTGTTTTCTTTATCTATTTCTATAATCTCATCACCTTCATGGTATTGAATATTCAATCCTGTCTCCAATAAATCAACTCTTGACTTTTTTGCGTTTGTTTTAAAAGATGGTACTCCCCTTTTTCCTCTGACTTGCGAAAAAGTATGCCAAATATTCATATAATTTGCCATGTGGCTTTCCATTAAAGAACTCACCTTCTCATTACACGAATCACACTCATAATGAGAAAATAATCTTTTATTGCCTGTAAACTCAGGAATTGCATGAGCAATTTTTCTAAAAGTCACGTCAGGTTCTGATTTTCCACAAAATCTACAAGTTTGATTATCTTTAGAACCTAGAAATGTTTTCTTATCCTCATTAAGATGAAGAGTCGTTAATGGCGTATAATTTTGTTCTAAAAAATTCAATATTTCCTTTGTTTGTTCATCCATGTGTGTACGTCTCGTTTAATTACTGGCAACGGTTTGCGGTATGAAATCGTTGGAGGTTGCGGGCTACTTTCCTGTCCAGTTACACCAAACTTGATGCGGGGTAGAATGCTAGAATAACCAATTAAACCCCAATGTTTTATACCGCTTGTTTAACTAAACCCGCCGTCGCTGGTAGCCATTTCAAAAGTACATGATTTTTTTCATACTTCGAAATTATTAATCAAAAAAATTTCAAGCTATGAGAAAGAAAACGGGTTTAACTATTGTTGAGCAGGCTATAGTGTTTTTCCATAATTGAGAAATAAGTAATTACATCCGGCGTATTGCGCTGTTTGTGGTCCTTTTCGGAAAACTGCCGGAGCAGATTGCCCCTTGAGAGATTAATGTATGCCTGCCAACAAATAAAAAATACTTGAAACAGAGGGCTTGATGGCTATCCTGCATTTTTAAGCTGACGGAAAAGCAAATAAAACCTGCAATACGTCAAGGAACACTTCAGCTATTTTTCTTCAAAGAATCGTAAAATCGTCAATAAATACATAGCTCTGAACCCGGCGGGTGTGGCTCAACCTGGACTCATCGCTGGGCGCTGTGCGCCGCTCAGAGTCCTATTTATTGGCGCCAGTATATTTTAAACTAGTCTATGAAATCAAGTGTAATACGTTGTATTTTATCAGGAGTAATGACAGTATATAAATCCTTGATTACCGAATATTCAGTTTTATAATTAATACGGATTGTCAGTTTGGAAAGGTCGTCCATGTTAATGATGATATCTTTTATTTCTTTGACACTAAATTTTTTAAAATCAATACAAATAGAACCTTTTAGGTCATGTGTTATGTAGGTAAATTGTTCGTTTTTCATAATTTCGCGTGTTTAGAAAAATATTTTATACTTATGATTGAAAGTAATTCTACAGCAGTTATTATCACTATTGCAATAAATACCCGGTTATCTGTAAATGGTGGTTTAAAGAAAAAGGATAAAACAAATTTTGAAATTCCGGTTACAATAAAACTTAATGTTAAAAATATTTTGAAGCCATTATCAATGCTCGATGCTGCTATGTAATAAAGTAATGTAAATGAAAGCGCAATACTAATTTCACTTATTACAAATTTATCTGCTACATAAGAGGACAAAAGTAAAAACAATACTACATTAAGTATTAAAATGAATATCGCTGTATATATAATTGACCTTTTCATAATTATTTAGGTATTGGAGGTGGAGTTTGACTAAAGAGTGATTTTATTTCTTCGATTTCAATTGTTCTAACCCAATCTTGTAATCCTTCAGTCCAAGCAAGTGTATCTTGTTTTATTATACCTTCTGATATTAACTTAGGTAAATCTGATATAAGAAATGGTTTACTACGAACGCCATTCACCACAAAAAAGTATTTTTTTTGATTTGGTATAGGTGGAGGAGTGGAAGGATTTGTATTCAGATTATTTCCAGTTTGACTAAATTGATTCCCCATTGCATTGCCAAGACTTAAACCTGCACCAAGTCCGAGGCCTGCATTAATCATACTACCAGCCGAACCTTCATTTTCAGCAGCTTTTTCCATTACATCGAAACTCCTTTCCATTTGGTAAATATCTTTTCCAACAGTTTTAACTTTCATTGCAAGTTCTTTGGCTTCCTTTAGTTTAATAAATGAAGTATCATCCTCTGGTATATTAATAGACATGAAATAGAAGTTAACTAATTCAATTCCATATTTTATAAATTCTTCATTAAAGCTTTTTCTGCAAATTTCGGAAAGTTCATCCTGAAATGCTGCTATTTGTAATAGCGAAATTTTATTTTGCACAATTGCTTTACCAAGGACAGTTGAAATTGAGCTTTGAACTTTGCCATTAAAATATTCGACAATTTTTTGTGCAGAGAATGTCTTTAAGGTACCAACAATTGTATGTAAAAAATTTTTTGGTTCAACTATTTTGAAGCCATATTGACCAAAAGCTCTTACAGGAATGACAATGCCATATAATGGGTCTTCTAAGTTTATTGGTTTGACAGTACCCCATTTGTTGTCAAGTTTAGTAACCATATTCACATACCAAACTTCAGCTGCAAAAGAGGATTTATCACCAAAGGGTAAGTTAACCAGCTTATTTAAAAGAGGGATATTTGCACTTTTTAATGTGTAGCGACCTTCATTAAACTCATCACATATAACACCATTCTTAATAAAGAAAGCACACTGCGAATGGTTTACAATGAGTTGTGCACCGAGTTTTAAATCTTCCGAAGGAAATTTCCAAACAAATTCAGTTGTATTTCCATTATACTTAATTACTTCAATTAATGCCATACATATTTAAATTAAAATTAAAAAAAGGTTTAAAAAAAATATGAAAATAAGGGAGACAATTAAAAATATAAAGGCCATACCTTTCGACTTATTACCACCACCAATTTTATAAAAAATGTCTTTCCTTTTTTCATCAAATTCTTTCTTTAAGTTCTGGTATGCTATCATAAGGTTTGGATTACTTAAACTCCGCACTTGTAATAGTGTCAAATATTTTTGAGATAGACCTTCAATTTGGTTTGCAGAAATAACAATTTTTCCTTTACCTGTCCATTCATTATATTTATCAGTAATGTGTTCAAAATTATTACCAACCTTGCCAACCCATTCTCCAGCATTTAATAATAATTCTTCATTAGATATTGAATTCAAATCAACTTCTGGCAATGGAGACCCACAATAAAGACAATTAGTGAATAACAAATCATTTTCAGCTCCACAATTTGGACATTTTTTAGTTGCGCTCATGTTTATTATTATTAAGTAATTAATTAACTTCATTATTTATATTGTAATGCTTTCCCTTTTCGTAAGCATCTTTTATTTTTTCAATAATTTCATCATTCTTCCTAATAGAGAACTCAATTTGATCTCCCAAATAAATGTTATAAGTCATAACCCATCTAAAAATAAGATTATAAAACCATATACCTTCAACAATACCAAAAATTATCCATTGAAAAGTAGTAACGTCTTTACCATTAAATACTGAAATACCAATAACAGCAAGACCTATAAGTAAATATAGTAAAATATACAACCAAGTTCTTGGGGGTCTGCACCTTAAATTTGAGATACTAATATTTTTGATATCTTTGTATGAAATTGATATTTGTTCCCCCCTTGAATTCATTTCAATTCTTTTTGAAGTAAAGTAAAGATTTATATGATGCCATTCCGTTAACCATGGCGATTCCCATAATATAGCAAGGAATTGACCTCTTTCTAATATAGTTTTCAATTCATCATTCATTGTACAAATTTCTAATTCAAAAGAATCAATTAATGATTCATTTTCTTGTAATTTAATTGTTTTCATATTTTTTAATTTTTTAGGGTGAATAATTCAATTAGTCTATTTTTTTCGATTTCTTTATTCTTTCTATATTTCAGAAAATTATTCAAAGAACTAAATCTTGTTCTATGCTGGGTTTTAGGGTTAAAAGAAGATAATATAAAATCAATTTTATTCCCTTCTTTCAGTAATTCTTCAACTTTATGATAAAAAGCGTCCATGCTCGAAATCTTTTTCAGGTTAATTAAATCCTGAATTAGGTCATTGTAAAAAACTATTTCTTTCATATTTAACTTGTTTAAAGTTAGTAGATGTTTCTTTGTATTGGTGCCAACTTGTTTATATATGTGATAAAACTACATAGTATAATCCATTTTGGGTGTATTTATGTAACTGTTATAACAGTTATTCCTTACAAATTTAAAAATATTTTCACAGTTCATCAAGAGGCAATTTGATTTTTTGTGAGCAATTTTCACTCTCATATTCCTGTTTCTTGAACTTTTACAAGTTCATTCAAATTTAAAACCTTCTTAAAACTTTCGCAAACTATTCGTCAAAATATTAGTGAGTAAAGCTAAATAATGTTAAATACCATTTAAAGGCTGTTGCTTCGGTACGCTGCGCTACTCAGCAACCATCATAAAATCTATCCAAACTTATTAATCAGCTAATAATCATCAATATATACTTTTTGCATGCTTTAGGCAGAATTATTTTCATAGGGAATATATCCATCGTCAGACCATGTGTTTGTCAATTTGCCGTTCCATGCAATATTTTCATTCAAAACCGCCGTTGCCGAGCGAGTCCTCTCGTGTGGCTTATGCGAAAGCATAACATTACCTGGCCACAACAACCCCTCTCAACAGGCTCTACTCCTACTGGCATAATCCCTTGCGCTGCTACCTATGTAATCCTGCGAAATGTAAGCTAAGCCTTCTTCAACAGGTTTGTTGTGAATACTGCTAATCTTTTCAAAGATCACTTTATTGCTCCAGAGTTCAATAGGTTTATTATTGTGTTGCCGATACTTATAATCCTTCCTTGGTTTCCACACGAGAGGACTCGTGCGGTAGCGAGGGCGTTGGCTTTGCAAACTCTTTGACAAAACTTTGGTCTGTGCGTTGGCTTGCGGGACTTTGGCAATGTGCTTGCAAAATGGGTAGTGTTATTCAATTACTTTTAAATTTATTGCTTTCTCTTTTTTGTCGTCTTTGGGTGGTAACAATTTAAACTCTACCTCAAGACCAACTTTTAATTTTGATATTATTGTGTCGTTTGCATTTACTCTGAAATAGACTGATTTTGAGTTATCATATTTTAAAAATCCATCTGCTCCCTTTTCGTCATTGTGTAATATTTTATCAATTCTACCTTTTAGCTTTTCATTAGTTGATTTGGAAAAGTGTCTCTTTTCAGGTTGTTGTGGCTTCAAGGAATTCCAATAATTCTTTAACTCTGCCTTCAGTTTTGGCAATCCGCTAATGTCGGTCTGAGTAAATGAAAATTGATTAAGAGTTGATGTTAAAGAATTTGGAACACTCCATTCTTCTTGAAGTCGTAGCAATTTTGACAATAAATAATGTTTGAATGATAGCTCTTGTTCTCCTTTTAATTTCAATAAATCTCCAATCAAAACGAGTAAGCCAACCTTATACTCAATGTCTCCAAAATTGTTAATGGCATCATTTGCATACTTGAATGCTTTTTCGACTTCGCCTTTATCCTTATAAATTTCAGCAACCTCACTTTGTATAAACCATTCCTTTTTTCTTTTTAATACTTGTAATAATTCATTTAGTGCTTCGTCTGAGTTACCTAAATGTTTTTTCGATAAAGCTATTCTTCTTGCGAACCATACTTCATTTGAATAATGAAACTTTTCAAATGATTCCAAAGCTTTCTTTGATAGGTCGAAACATTCTTGATAGTGTTGTGTCTCGAATAGAGCCTTCGTTTTAAAGGCATACCAATCTTCCTTTGCAGAAGCTAATTCCATTGGCTTTTTTACTCCCTTTCTCTCCACTTCAATGGTTTTGCATTCAGTATCTAGTAGGTCTGGATTAACTAGGTCACAAAACCTATTCACTACAGCCCAGTTAACTGATGGTTTGTCTTTGAACTTTTTAAGTAAATAGTGAAAATTCTTTGGATCAAGAATTACGTTGTATTGTTTGATAAAGTTGAAAATAACATCATACTGATTAGTTTCTATTAATGCACTAATCATTTCGTAAACAATAAACTTGTTTAAGCCGATTTGCTCAGGTGTAAATTTGCCTTTATTATCTTTAAAATACTTTAGAGCCTCAGCGAATTTTTTCTCTTTGTTTAGTTTTGATATAGCCTGACTGAAATCAAAAAGTGAAGCCATTTTAACCAATTTGTTTGTTAATGGAATCTTTGAATATTTCCCAAATATTTGGACTTGAGTAATATTTGGCTGTTATTTTTGTAAATGCTCCGTCACCATTATAATCAACCTCAACATCAAGTTCATTCTGCTCATCAATTAGTTTTATTTTGTCTTTATATTTTGTTTGAATAACTTGCACAAACCGAACATTGGAATTGCTCAGTGTATTTGCTAAATCTTCATAGCTTAATTTTCTCCATTTTTCTCTGATAATGTCAAAATTGAAAGTATCATTCTCGCTTGTGAGAACATTTATTATCTCATTTCCAACAGCTTTATTACCACCAGTTAGATTTGGATTTCTAAACTTACCTTGCCTATTATAACTGAATGATAATGCTGCGGTTTGATTATTTTTCGTGAAGTGGTATCTCTCTTGCCAATTCAGATTTTCTATTCTTTCAATTTGAATCGGTTTGCCGTGGATTTTAGAATTAACAAACTCATTTAATTCCCTTAGTCTTTCTGTTTGCTCTTTGCTTTCTGCGATGTAAAAGAACTCTGTTTGCTTAACTCCTATGTTGCTGTCTGATAATTCTGTTTTATCAAAAGGGCTGATTGGCTTATAGTTAATTAAAGATACTTCCTGTTTTGCTCTGCTTATGCCTGTATAAAGCCATTTAAAATGCTGTTGGTTGGTTTTGCCAACACTTTCGCCAGGGTCAATATTGAATACTACCTCATTCCATTTGTAAGACATTGATTTATGTACTGTCATTGCCCAACCGAACCTTAATAAGGCAGCATTTTTAAACTTGTAAAACAAAGTTGACGGCATATTACGAAGTAATGACTGAACTTTTAAGTTAATTTTGCTTTTAACTCTTTTTCCGTTTTTCAAATCATTAAATAGAGCAGCTAATTCTTCATCAACCTTATATTTCCCGTTTTCAAAGTTTTTTACTTCTTTTTCGGCTAACCGATATAGATATATCTTGTAGGCTAGTAGCTCGTTTTTTGATAATTCAGCTTTGGAGTTTAATCTGTAGTTTTCAAATGATATTATTTTCGCATTATTACCTGATTCAGAAATATTCAATTCAATTTCTCTGAAAGTTATTGTTGCAATTAGTTCCCCCTTTTTTGTAGATATTGATTCACTTGTTATTTTATCGGAAACAGTATTAACAATAGCAAACTGCCCATTAAAGATTCTTTTTGGTGTAGAATTGGAGTCATTTTCATCTTCGATGGATATATTATTACTGAAATACACCAAATCCCCTTTTGCAATATCAGTTCCGTTACCAAGAATTTTTTCTTTAATCCATAGATTCGCTTTTTGTGAATCATCATTGCTAAAATAAAGAAGGTGACCACTTCCATTCTCAATGAGTTGTGTAACTTTTTCTTTGAAAGATTCCCTTTTAAGAAAACGAAATGAATCGCTTTCAAAGAATTTCAAAGAGTGGAAATGTTGACTTCTAATGCCATCAACACAAAATAATGCTTGCTTAGTAATAAATGAAAATTCATGTTTATCAGATAATTGATAAGCATTTGTTTTTAACTCGTATGCTTCTTCCAAGTAAGAAGGATTTAGTGGGGTTTCATCTGTATTTCCAATGTGTAATTGATAAGGGTCGCCAATGAAGATTATTTTTCTTTTTGAATTTTTCAAGTCCGAGAAGCGAATAAAGTCTTTCAACACATACCCACTACCAAAAATCAAATCAAGTGATTGATAAAATGAATCTGAAACTAATTGAGCTTCATCAACTATAAACAAAGCATTATTCGAGTTATCACAATTTTTTAAAGGAACTGATTCAAACTGAATATTTTCATCTTCGTCATATTCTTGGCTCTTTTCTTCATCAACCTTTAACTCTGACTTCTTTCCTCCATAAATGAATGAGTAAATACTGTTGACTTTTTCAATTCCTATTGAAGACATTAAATTGTTTGCAACTCTACTTGATGATGCAAATACTTCTGTTTCTTGAACTCCAATTTTAAAAGCAATGTCTTGTATGTAAGGAATCAAAAATGATTTGCCGCTATTTGTAGTTCCTTGCAGGACAAACGTATTTTGGTCGGGATTTTCTAAGAATGACTTTATTTCTGATAATGCTACGTTTTGGTCGGGATGAAGTATTGAATAATCTAGTGTTTCAGATTTTACAGCAAAATCTTTCAGTTTATCCTCTAATGGCTTCTCGTCTATCTTAAATGTGTCTGCCCGAAATACTTCTTTAAAAGCGTTATATGAATTGATTGTTAAGTGAACGTCTTTGTCGATAACATCAATAATGTCTTTGATTTTTTCAACGAAATTAATTTTGTCAATTATCCAGAACGCAAGTTCCTTTGAGCCCGGAATTTCTCTGTTAAGCTCGATTTCTTTTTGAAAGCATACTATGCTAACAATATGGTTACAATCTAGTTTGTCGCCAGTAGAAAGATTTTTAGAAATATATTTCGTGAATACTTCGCTGAATCTTCGCTTTTGATTTTTTAGTTGAATAAACGGATTAATTGAGCTGCCTCCTTTTATTTGTTCTCCATCTGAATTTGTCCAAATTCCTAACTCAAAGTTTTTTTCGTTCGGAATATTTATTTTTCCTCCAAAATTTTTAAAATCAATAATACAAACGACTTGTTCTGTTATTAACAAAGCGTCAATTTGTAGCCTCTCTTCAACTTCACATAAAGGACTGCCTATTAATAGTCCTGACTTCCCACTATCCTCAAAAGACTTTGATAGATGCCGTGCAAAATCCCTAAAAAAGGAATTCTCATAGTTCTTTGAGTATGTGTTTTTCCTTACTTCTAACATTTCACTAATATCGTTAATTGTAAAGCGTTGGCAAAAAATGGCTCTTTTGGTTTTGCGAAGGGTTGGCTTGTGTGTCGGGCAAAACCAAATGTGCCATTTGTGCAGCTGGCTAAAATTGTTTTAAAAAAATGTGCGGTGGGGAAAAAATAAAAAACATAGGGTCGGTCAGCGTGTCGGTTTAGATGCTGTACGTTTGTAATATCGTTTCTATGTATTTGGTCGTCTGTCAAAATGGTTTACTTTTTCTTGTTTTAATCGTCTGTTTGTTGTTGTCGGGTCGTTCTTTACACTTGCTGCCAACTCGTTTATATATGTGATAAAACTACATAGTATAATCCATTTTGAGTGTATTTATATAACTGCTATAACAGCTATCCCTTACAAATTTAAAAATATTTTCACAGTTCATCAAAGGGCAATTTGATTTTTTGTGAGCAATTTTCACTCTCATATTCCTGTTTTTTGAACTTTTACAAGTTTAAACAAAGTTAAATTTTTTCTAAAACTTTCGCAAACGATTCATCAAAATATTAATGAGTTTAGTCAAAAAAGTTATATTACTGACCATAAACCATTGCTTCGGTACGCTTCGCTACTCTACAACCATCATAAAATCTGGCCGAACTTATTAATCCGCTAATAATCATCAACATATACTTTTTGCAGGCTTTAGGCAGAATTATTTTTATATGGAATGCATCCATCGGCATATCATGTGTTTGTCAATTTGCCGTTCCATGCAATATTTTCATTCCAAACCAAAAATATATGACGTTGCATTCATTGTAATAAATGCAAATCGGTATTACTACTGGAAATAAATAAACAAGGGGCACCAGCAGGCACCCCTCGTTTATTTTTATCATAAAGCTAACTAATGGCCGTATCAACCAGTTCGTCAACAAATGCTTTTATTGATTTTGAATCGGTAGCTCCGTAAAAATCGTAAAAGTATTCTATTAGGTATTTCTTTATATCATCCTTACCCATTTTTTGTTTTACAAGGATAGGAATAATGGTCATAAACTCATTGGTAACGGTTTCCTTATCAACAAAGGCAAGGTTAAACCTGGTAATTTCCTCGCTGGTTTTTGTATTCTTTTCATAGAGGTAAACAGCCACCGCAGGAATCTCATTCTGGGTAATTACACCGGCACTGGTGTTCATCAGCTTGTCGCGTTCTATAAGTATTGATGAGCTATCGTACCCCAACTTTTTAGAAACCGGATTATTATTTACCCTGTAGTAAAATACGATAAATTTATTCTCATCAATTGGGTATGCCTGTGGGTTGATGGGAACCGAAACATTTTCGCCAATAATGGTAAACTTGTCGTTCCCAAAGTATGTACGAAGGTCGCTGACCATGGTTTCATCGGGGCGATAGCGTTCGGCCATTAGGCTGCGCCGTTTGGTGGGTACTGCAATGTCCTGTACCAAAGCCGAAAGCTGCTGGATGGTTTCCGGAGCCGGTGGCTCATGCAGCTTAATCATGTAACGCCCCATGTTTTGTCCAATTGAAATCACGTAAGAATCAAACGAGTCAAAAGTAATCCTATCTGTAGGTTGAAGAATGTCGCCCGCTTTAAGATGGGTTCCTGTTTTGTCGCTGGTTACCTTTCCGTTTGTCCGGGTAACTATAAACGATTCCTGTGCCTGTCCATTAATTGCTATGGCAAGCAACATGGCTACTACAAGTTTAACTACTGGTTTCATGGCGATATTTTTTGTTATTGTACTCAAATAACGTACCAAAGTTACACTTTTTAGCTGAACCCTTGTGGTGTTTAAAACTAAATTTACGCGAGTTGGCTAAATTATCTCTCTTTTTTCTGCTTTCGTTACTTACTTTATGTTTCTTGAAGTAACAAGTTTATATGAATGGTCAACCCATTCCAGAATTAGCTTGTCGGGTAATGAACCATCGATGTTTATGGTATTCCAATGACGTTTATTCATGTGGTAGCCTGGTTGTACTGCCTGGTATTTCTCACGGAGTTCAATGGCCAGTTCGGGATTACATTTTACGGTAAGTTGTGTTTCACCGCTAAGGTTAACCATTACAAAAATTTTTTTGTTTACTTTGAAAACCAACGTGTCGTTGTCGAATGGTAAACTTTCGGTAACGTTGGGCTTGGCAATGCAATGCTCTCTTAGCTGTTCAATGTTCATTTGGCTATTGTATATGATTTTACTGCAATGTTTTGTATTATTACGGCATTGGGTAAAAGGCATCCTCAATGTGTTCAATTTCGGGCGGCGTCCACTGATTGATAACAATCGAAATAATGTCGAACCTGACATCGCAGTTTAGGTTGTACCTTCGAACATACTCATCGGCTGCCTCAACAATAAGTTTTTGTTTCTTCCTCCTAACCGATTCCTTGGGCTCTTCCCAGTAGTTAGTGCTTCGGGTTTTTACCTCAACAACCACAATGGTATCGTTTTGCTTTGTAACCAGGTCGAGCTCTTTATGTCCGAAATGCCAATTCCTGTGTAAAATTTTATACCCCTTTTCTGCCAGGTAATTGGCTGCAATTTCTTCGCCCTTACTTCCTAAATTCTGGTTTGTACTGCTGTTTATCGCCATTACGTGTAACTTTTATGAAAGAAAATCTATAAAAATTTGCCAAACAATTGTATTCCCCTTGCAAGTGGCTTGCTTTACAGTTTTTATGTTTATTCTCACATTTACCTCAAATGCTTACCCAAAGGTAAGCGGTTTTGAGGGTAAAGTCAATATACTTCGTGAAGGTATTTATGACACCATTTTTGTTGAGGTTTACATTAAGGGGAACCATATGTAAACGAGTTAGGCGCAATGGCGTAATGTTCAACCTGTTCACCCTGTGAAATCCTGCGTATTTACCCCGTTTGATTCTTAACATTATTAAGGAAAGATGTCATTACTAATTTTATTTAACGGGGTGAATCCTGTGAAATCCGATAAATTTATCCCATGAAATCCGCCGAAGGCGGATATTTCATTGGGAGCAGGAATTTTGCTTTTGGCAAAATTATTTCACAGGGTAAGGAAATTTGAAGATAGAAGGTAGAAGAAGTTAGAGGAAGGTAGAGGAAATTGGGGGCAAGGGATCAATGAGTAATGTAAAGTGAAAAGTGAAAAGTGAAACACCCATAACGGATTTTAGCCGTACACGGGCATGATTATAACGATTCGATTTTACCTTTGGGAAAAGAATAATGAAAATATAAACAGATGAAAAAAAGAAACCGCTAAGAAGGCTAAGTTTTTACACAAAGACCGCAAGGAAAAAACTCTGCGACCTTTGCGACTGCTTTGCAACCTTTGCGGTTAAAAAATAAAATATGAAAATTAATAACTTTTATAAATTTAAAAAGATGAAAATATAAAATAAAGAAAATATAAACAGATGAAAAAAAGAAACCGCAAAGAACGCTAAGTTTTTACGCAAAGTTCGCAAAGAAAAAACTCTGCGACCTTTGCGACTCCTTTGCGACCTTTGCGGTTAAAAAATAAAATATGAAAATTAATAACTTGTATAAATTTAAACTGATGAAAAATGCAAAAAGACTGGAGAAGTATAATTTTGAATTTTCATTTTGTCCAGCCTTGGCGGGATTGTATTCACGAAGGTTTACCACTGCGCCTAACAAAGCATTCACGCTGCGCTTCGCTTGCCCTTCGGTAAATCACCTTCGGCAACTTCGTGAATACAAGGCGTTGACCGAACCCGTTTCCGGAGGTTAAGGACCTGCATCAGGGTGGTAAACATAACCCCAATGGCGGTTTCACAAGGTATCTTCACTATTCCTAAGGGATTTAATGAGCTTATTATAGGTTAAATTCCTGTGCCGAATTCAATTTTTACCCCTTCGTGGCTTACATTTAGATTAACCGTTCGTCCAATGATTAGTGGGAGATTTGGCTCAGCATGTCCGGCAGGAAAGCCAAAGCAAACCGGAATTCGGTATTCTTTTACAGCGCTGTAAATAATCTCGTAAGCGGTGGAACCAAAGGGCTCGTTATTATCCTTCATATCGCTAAAGTGGCCCACAATAAGACCAGCTATTTCTTTTAGCTTACCGGAGCGTTTGAGCTGCATAATCATTCGGTCGATGTGATAAAGGTATTCATCAACATCTTCAATAAAAAGTATTCGTCCATTATACGACATATCGCCGGTTGTTCCACTTATCGAAGCGAGAATGGAGAGGTTTCCTCCAATTAGCACGCCACTGCCATTCCCACTGAGGTTTAATGGGTGCGGCTTAAGCTCATAGCTTATGGGTTCACCCTTCAGGGCTTTTATGAGTCCAAGGG
Organism: Bacteroidales bacterium UBA4073; assembly: GCA_002383425.1. Lineage (GTDB taxonomy): Bacteria > Bacteroidota > Bacteroidia > Bacteroidales > Tenuifilaceae > Tenuifilum. The sequence goes on from DFYV01000079.1 coordinate 20,857, forward strand.
TCGATTCGTTGCCTTGAACTGAGTCAGGGAAATTGATTGGCATGGTTGCATGAAGCGTTTCAATCCCATACCACCCGCTTATCAGACCATGCAGGGCTGTTATATCGCTATACCCTATAATCCATTTAGGGTTTTGCTGTAGCTTACGAAGGTTTAACAAATCGAGAATTCGTATTGTACCGTACCCTCCGCGGGCACATAGTATCGCCTTTACCGTGGGGTCTTCAATCATTTCCATCATATCCTGTGCCCTTTCATCATCAGTCCCTGCAAACTGGTAATGTTTGGAGTAAAGGTGTGGGGCCGTTTTAACCAGAAATCCCTGAATGGTTAAAAAGCGAATGGCAGCTTGAAGTTCCTCACGTGTAATAAATCGGGCGGGGGCTACAATACCTATGGTATCGCCCTGTTGTAGGTACGGAGGGGTTATGTTTTCCATGAGCCTGCTTTTAAAAAGGACTCTAAAGTTAGATTTTTTTTTGTAATTACCATCAGTATTATCGCTTGGGTTTTCCTATTCAGCTTGTATTAACGAAGTCACCGAAGGCTATTCCCCGAAGGTGAAGATAGTCCATTGCAAATGGAAAAACCTAAGATAGTAGCGAGTGGCGTGTAGCGAGTAGCGAATAGCGTGTAGATATTAATTATAGGATTTAGGATTTTTCTGCCTCAATCTCTTTACTATCTACTATATTCTCGCTACNNTTCTCGCTACTATTATGACCTCGCTGCTAACTACTATCTACTCACTACCGTTGTAGAGTTTAGTATTTTTCCAACTCATTCTCGCTACTACCTACTGTATTCTCGCTACTATGTTTCTTTTTTGTATTCTGCATTGAGTCATTTCGCCTAACTGGTGTATTGCATTGATGTTCTTTGAATAAAATCAGTTAGATTTGTAGCAACAAAACTTACGCTTTTTAGTCAGCTGTTACCGAAGTTAGTTGATTTTTTATATATCAGAAAGTTTGAAATTCTTAATAGGTTGAATAGATGAAGTCGTTTAAACGTTACCTGATTACATCGGCTTTGCCCTACGCAAATGGGCCTGTACATATCGGTCACCTTGCAGGTGTTTACATTCCATCCGATATTTTTACGCGTTATCTCCGAGCTAAAGGGGTTGATGTTATCTCGGTTTGTGGTTCCGATGAGCATGGAGTTCCCATTACCATTAAGGCTCGTCAGGAGAATACAACACCCCAGGCAGTAGTTGACAAGTATAATGCTATAATCAAGGATTCTTTTGAAAGGTTTGGCATTGCCTTCGACATATACTCCCGAACAACATCAAAAGTGCATTACGAAACGGCTACTGAGTTTTTCCGTAAACTTTACGATAAGGGGGTATTTATTGAAAAATCCACCGAACAGTACTACGATCAGGAGGTTGGGCAATTCCTTGCCGATAGGTACATCATAGGCACTTGTCCACATTGTGGTTACGATAAAGCTTATGGCGACCAGTGCGAAAAGTGTGGCACAAGTCTTAGCCCTACCGATTTAAAGGAACCACGTTCCATGCTGAGCGGCTCAAAACCCGTAATGAGGGAAACAAAACACTGGTTTTTGCCCTTAGACAGGTTTCAACCCGAACTGGAAAAATGGATTCTGGAGGAACATAAGGATTGGAAGCCAAACGTTTATGGCCAGTGTAAGAGTTGGCTTGACCAAGGGCTACAACCTCGCGCGGTTAGCCGCGATTTGGACTGGGGTGTTCCTGTTCCGGTTGAGGATGCACCCGGTAAAGTGCTTTACGTTTGGTTTGATGCTCCCATTGGCTACATTTCAGCAACTAAAGAGCTTACACCCGATTGGGAAAAATACTGGAAGGATCCGGAAACCCGCCTGATACATTTCATAGGTAAGGATAACATTGTATTCCATTGCATCATTTTCCCTGCCATGCTCAAGGCTGAGGGTAGCTATATTTTACCCGATAACGTACCTGCCAATGAGTTCCTTAACCTGGAAGGGGATAAAATTTCCACATCACGGAACTGGGCCGTTTGGCTGCACGAGTATCTCGATGAGTTTCCGGGCAAACAGGATGTACTAAGGTATGTACTCACAGCTAATATGCCCGAAACAAAGGACAACGATTTTACCTGGAAGGATTTTCAAACCCGCAACAACAGTGAACTGGTTGCCATTCTGGGAAACTTTGTTAACCGCGCTTTGGTTCTTGTACAGAAATATTTCAATTCAGAGGTACCTCCCATAGCCGAAACTGACGAATACGATCGTGAAACTTTAGCTGAAATACCAAGGTTGAAAGCAGCCATTGAAAAAAATCTTGATGAGTTCCATTTTCGTGAGGCCCTGAAGGAGGCAATGAATTTAGCCCGACTTGGGAACAAATACCTTGCCGATACAGAACCATGGAAGGTGTTTAAAACAAACCCTCAAAAGGTTGCTACCATTTTGAATATTTCGTTGCAGATTACTGCAAACCTGGGCATACTCCTGGAACCATTCCTCCCTTTCACAGCCCAGAAAATTAGATTGATGATAAATTTTGAGGGTAAGAATTGGGACCTCGCCGGGGGGTATAGTATTTTATTGCCGGGTCATCAGCTTAACGAACCCTCACTACTGTTCGAAAAAATTGAGGATGAAATTATTGAGCGACAGCTCGAAAAACTTCGCAGGGCAAAAGATGCCAACGAGAAGGCAAGCGCAAAGGTTGCACCACTTAAATCATCCATCTCCTACGATGAATTTTCCAAAATGGATATTAGGGTTGCAAAGGTGTTAGAGGCCGAGAGAGTACCCAAAACCCAAAAGCTGTTGAAGCTAAAAATTGATACCGGAGTTGATACCCGTACCATTGTTTCGGGTATTGCGGAGTACTTCACCCCTGAGCAAATGGTTGGCAAGCAAATTCTTGTACTGGCTAACCTCGAGCCCAGAACAATCAGGGGTATTGAGTCGTATGGTATGATCCTCATGGCCGAGGATGCCGATGGCAAGCTCCAACTGGTAATCCCAGCTGACTCTGTTTCAAATGGCTCAACTGTTAAGTAACCCCCCTTGATGGTTGTTCGTTGCTAGTTGTTCGTTGTTCGGAAAAGTAGCTAATGGTTGATTGTTGATAGTTGATATCTTTTGAATTTCAAATTACGAATTACGAATTACGAATTATGAATTACGAATTACGAATTTCTCTTTTTTACTTTTTACTTTTAACTTTGAACCTTGAACCTTGAACCTTGAACCTTGAACTTTGAACTTTTAACTTTTCACTTGATTTTGAATTAACCCAAATAATTTTATACATTTGTTAGTTAAACTCCAAATACCCTACAGCATTGGAATTGAATGCTATAGTGCAAAAAATTTTGCAAACCAACGATTTTGTAAGCCTTCCGGGGCTTGGCAGTATTGTAAGGAAGTATGAATCGGCTCGGCTGGCCGATGATGGTAAAACGCTTTTACCACCCGTAGAGTACTTCGTGTTTGATTCCAATCGCTTGTTTAACGACGAGGCTATTGAAAATCACCTAACACTTAGTAGCGGTATTACCAAAAGTGAGGCTTCAAAAAGGGTTGATGAGTTTTGCCAATTCATTCGCAATAGTCTTGACCAAAACGAATCGGTTAATTTTCCCGGAATCGGTTCCCTTCGCTTAGGGGTTGATGGCAAAGTCGAATTAGTTGCCGATGAAACTTTTGCTGCAACCACCTATCTGCCACCTATCGATATCGCTATAAGTTCTATTCAAGACACAAAGAATGATGTAGCTGAAAGTCCTGCCCCTGTATCTGCAAAAAAGGATATTGAGGGTAAACCTTCAGCTATTCTCACTGCCGATTCCCCGAGTTCAGTGCAAACCGCAAAGCCACGTGTAGCTTCAAGGACAGTAGTTATTAGCTTGCTATCAGCTGTATTAGTTGCTGCTATAGTATCTACTTTTATTTTAGTGCCTAACCTGAGGTTTTGGGAGATAAAACCCACTGAAAAAATAGTTCAGGCTGATGTGGTTACTCAAGGTAAAGAAACCCATGAAGATAGCGGTCAGGAATTTTCACAGCAATCCCATTCCGATTCGGTTGTAATTGAAAGTCAAAGCACAGTTAACCATGGTACAACTCCTGCAACGGGGGTTTTAAAACAAACCGAAAGCACTATTGTACCAATTGACAAGAAAAGTGCTCTTTTATATCAGGAGAAGGCAGTAGAGGAAAGTAAAACATACTACATAGTAATTGGGAGTTTTGCCAGCCAAGCAAACGCCCAAAAATTGGTTGAAGAGATTTCGCAGCAGGGGTATAAGCCATTCGTTTTGCCAGGGAATAATGTTTACCGGGTTGTCATATACCAATTTACCAATCGCGACAGGGCATTAAGGGAATTAGAGCGTGTACGTGGCTTAAATTTGACATCCAGCGCATGGCTTTTAGCCCTTTAATGTACTTATTTTATTTGTGATAAAGATGAGTTCAGTCTAAAAAGTTCATAAAGTTCATAAAGTTCATAAAGTTATATTTTTGAATGCCAGTACTTATAATAAATTTGTGTTTTTAGTTAAAATACCTATTATCAATATTTTACACTTTTAACTTTATAAACTTTACAATGGCGAAGCCCTCATGAACGCCTTTAAAAATTAAATAACATGTGAATAAACTTTATACTTTTTATACCGGACTCAATGATTTTTTGGGTTTTATGGTTTATTCTAAAATCCCTTATTAAAAATGGCAATTATAGAGATTGAGAACATGGAATTTTACGCCTACCACGGCTGTTACAGAGAGGAACAGGTAGTGGGAAATCAGTTTCAGGTAAGCATTTTGCTTGAAGCCGACACCGAAGTTGCTCAAAATTCCGATAACCTTAACGATACTGTGAACTACCAGGTTGTTTACAATCTAATTAAAGCTGAGATGCAACAAAAATCAAAGTTACTCGAACATGTTGCTGAAAGAATAGTATCGGCTATTCATGAGAATTTCAAGGAGGTTAAAAGGATTTGGGTTAAGGTATCAAAACTTAATCCACCTTTGGGGGGCAAGATTGAGAAGGTAAGTGTATCGGTTGAACGCACGTTTTGAATGGCATTTAAAAGTTTGTGGAATTCATTTTTTTTGTATCTTTGCAGCGATAAATGGTACCGTGGCCGAGAGGTTAGGCATTGGTCTGCAAAACCACGTACAGCGGTTCGAATCCGCTCGGTACCTCTAAGAAAGCCCCGCTGATGCAGGGCTATTTTATTTTTTACGGTTATGCAAACCGCACTCTCTGGTTTCAGGGTGCTCCCACCACCATCGTCCAGCTCTAATATCTTCGCCGGGCTCAATGGCTCTGGTGCATGGCTGGCATCCAATGCTTGGAAAACCCTTATCGTGTAAGGGATTATATGGTACTCCGTGAGCTTTTATGTAATTCCAAACATCTTGTTCGCTCCAATTTATGAGCGGGTTTAACTTTATTAAACCGTTGGATTCGTCCCATTCAACCAGCTGGTTGTTGGTGCGGGTAGCCGACTGGTCGCGTCGAAGGCCGCAAATCCACACATCCAAACCATGAAACGCTCTTTTAAGCGGTTCAACCTTCCTAATTCTACAACATTCCTTCCGGTTTTCGACGCTTTGGTAGAAAAGGTTAATCCCCTTTTCGTTTACCATTCGTTCAACATCGGCAGGGGATGGGAAAAAAACTTCAATGTTCTTTTTATACCTAAGTGAGGTACGCTCAATCAGCTCGTAGGTTTCGTAGAATAATCTCCCGGTATCGAGGGTAAAAATTCGGATTTCAGGGTCTATTTTCATAACCATATCGGTTAGTACTTGATCCTCGGCACCCATACTTGAACTTAATGCAATTTTCCCTTTGTATTCCTTTAGAAACCACTGGAGTACACCTAATGCATCCTGTCCTTCAAACTGCCTGTTTAACGATTCAGCTCTCTCTTTCATGATGTTATATTTGTCATTCAATTAGAAACTTTTATGAAATATAAACTCAAATTAATGTAAAAAAGTTGACTTTTATGTAATTTTGGTTTAACTTGCTTTTATGAAAATTAAAAAAATATCAAATGAAGAAATTATACACGGTAATTCTATTGCTGTTCACGCTCACGGCATGGTCGCAAGATATACCTATGCAGGTAGTTGCCGCTGGAGGTGGATACTTTGAAAGCACAGCTGCAGGGATGTCTATCAGCTGGACTATGGGAGAGGTGGCTTACACAACTCTCAAAACCTCTACCTACATTTTAACACAAGGGTTCCAGCAAGGGAATTTGTTTAGTACATCGGTTGAAAAGCCGACTTCAGCTGTTAATGATATAGCCATTTACCCCAATCCTGCCAAGGATTATGTGAAAATCAGAATTGATGTTCAAAATGTATCAGGCAAAGCCCTTTTTGAACTGTACGATATCACTGGACGAAAGGTTATATCAGAACAAATGGTTATTGAACAATCAGAGCCTGTCGATTTAGACCTATCTGAGCTGCGTTCGGGCATTTACTTGCTTAAAATTGTGATGGAGCAGGAAAAGTTTAACCGTATAGTAAAACTGGTTAAAGAGTAGTTAGCAGTTAAATGGAGAAATATTATGGAATCAGCGGATCAATTAGCAAAGAAAGCCATGGAACTTAAGCCAATAGAACGAATCCGGCTAGTTGAGGCCATTTTATACAGCCTCGATAAGCCAGATCCAGATATCGAAAAGAGTTGGATCGCCGAGGCTGAAGCACGATATGAGGCATATAAACGGGGGGAACTTACCGCAATTGATTGGGATGAAATCAGAAAAAGGTATTAGCGTTGAAGGTTCGGTTGATATCCCCTGCTAATCTTGAATTGGATGAGGCTGTAAGATAACTACGACCACCAGTTACCTGGGTTGGGCTTTCGTTTTTTCCAAGAAGCATCGGCAGCCATCGAACGTATAAGACTTATGCCAGAGGCATGGACGAAAGTAGGTACGCGAACACGACGTTGTATCCTAAAGGGTTTCCCTTATGCTCTTTTTTTCGTAATAGAAACAGATGAAATTTTAATTACAGCAGTAGCGAATCTTCACAGAGATGCGGAACACTACAAGAATAGAATCATGTAAATCTGCTAAAAACGGCATGAAGACGGACGGGCTATATCCTGAAGCTTGGGCATGTGTCTGGATATGCTCCAGCAAGAGACTTTAGCGTTGCGTTACTGGTTCAATCCGCCCGCCACTTATGCCAAACATTCGATGCAAAGGTTCAATGCGCGATACAAAGTGAAAAGTGAAAATGCAAAATCTCCTAAAGCATAAATTTATATTTTGCAATCTTCAATTTGCAATGGAGCGAAGCGACAATCTTGCCCTTCGGGAAATCGCCTTACTCCACTTCGTTCAGTACAGGTTGAGACTTTGTGAATACAAGCCGTTACTCTTTAAATTTTGCCTTTAAAGTCGAACATAATCCATTTTAGCCATGAAAAAATTTGGTAGGGGTTTGCTTTTCATAATGGTTATCAGTTTCACTGCAAATGCCCAACAAAAAGGATTCAGCTACCAGGCCGTGCTGCGCAGCAGCAGCGGGGAGGTAATGGCCAACCAGAACGTGACGCTCAGGTTCAGCCTGACCGACGAGCCAGGCTCAACGGTTCACTATGCGGAGAGCCATACAGTGCAAACCACACCACAGGGTATAGTAAACGTGGTGGTGGGGCAAGGTACAGGTATATCGGGTAATTACGGCCAGGTTCCCTGGTCAACAGGGGTATTTCTCAAGGTAGAGCTTAGCACCAATGGCACGGATTACCTGACGATGGGTAGCCAGCCAGTACTTTCGGTTCCGCTTTCAGCCTATGCCGACAGCACCAACCTGTCGGGGGTGGTTAAAGGTACAGGAACGGTAGGCGAAATAGCGGTGTGGAGCAGCCCAGACACGCTGACCAGCCTGCCTAACTTAAACTTTGTGAATAGTTTGGTGGTGCAGGGCAATCCTACGGCCAATCCCGACGACCCGATACTCGAGGTCATGAACAGCAAGGGAGAAGTGCTGTTTGCGGTGTACCAGGAGGGGGTTCGTATTAACATAAAGGACGACTCCATCAAGGGCGCAAAGGGCGGATTCGCGGTAGGCGGCCTAACAAACCAGGTGAAGGCTGAACCCGTGGAGTACCTGCGTATCACCCCTGATAGTGCCCGCATCTACATAAAGCAAAATCCCAAGGTAAAAGGGGCAAAAGGCGGTTTTGCAGTAGGAGGGCTAACAAATCAGGTTAAAGCAGTTGTTTCACAGGATCTGCTGTTCGTAAACCCTGATTCGGCAAGATTTTATATAAATGAGAACCCAGTAAAAGGCGCAAAAGGCGGTTTTGCCGTTGGAGGTCTTACCAGTGCAAAGAGCAACTCGCAGCTGATGCAGCTTACCAAGGATAACTACCTGATAGGGTATGAAGCTGGGGCATCAATAACAACTGGACAATATAACTCGTTCCTGGGGTTTCAGGCTGGCAAATCCAATACTAATGGCAATTTGAACACCTTTTTGGGGTATCAGGCAGGATTAACCAATCAGGGAAGCGACAACACTTTTATTGGATACCAGGCTGGAATGATGCATACCTTAAGGGGAGGTAATGTTTATATTGGGAGTAAAGCCGGTGGCAATGCTTTAAATGGTGAACAGAATATTGCAATTGGGGAATCATCGGGTTTTAGCACCACAACTGGTACGCAAAATATTTTTATGGGATACAATGCCGGATATAGTAATACTAACGGATACGACAATATTTTTATTGGTAACAAGTCTGGAATGAACAATACTTCAGGGAACAGAAATATGTTTTTTGGGAATGGTTCGGGTTTTTCAAATTTAACAGGATATGGTAATACATTTTTTGGTTTAGAAAGTGGTTACCACAACACCGATGGTTACCGGAATCTATTTCTGGGCTACCGCTCGGGCTATCAAAATATCAATGGTTCCGATAACAGCTTTATGGGTGACATGGCTGGCTCATCCAATACTTCAGGGGAAGGAAATACTTTTGTTGGTCAAGCTGCTGGTGCAACCAACACTACTGGTTTTGCCAATACAGCGCTGGGTTCAAGCGCAGGAAATGGTAATGTAACTGGAGCAAATAACCTTTTTGTAGGTAGGTTTGCCGGTTACAATATCGATGGGAGCTTCAACACTTTTGTTGGAACGCAAAGTGGTGCAAATTTTGGTACAGGCCCATTCACTGCCAGCAGTAATATTTGTCTGGGTTACTCAAGCGGTACTGGGTTAACAGATGGGTATTATAACATTTTTATCGGGCAGCAAACTGGAACTTATAATGGTACCAGCAATGTGATTATTGGTCATCAAGCGGGTGTTAATAACTCGGGTAATGGTAATGTTTTTATAGGATATCGGGCTGGTTATTTTTCAACACAATCATCGTTTTCTAACCGTTTATACATTTCTAATTCTGGCGTCGACTCTACGCAAGCACTAATCTTCGGCCGTTTCGACCAACAAACGCTTTCGTTTAATGCTATGGTTGGAATTGGAACAGTTAATCCCGATAAAGAATTACATGTGGTGGGTAATGCCCGTGTTGAAGGTGATATTTATTATGGTCCAACTGGAAGTGGTACAACCTATACCAAGCCCGACTTCGTATTTACTCCTGGTTACGGCAGCGCATTTAATCCCTTACAGGTTGACCTGTTTATTAAGGAGAATGGCCACCTACCCTGGATGACTAAAGCATCAGATGAAAAGGATGGGGTAAACCTTACCCGAATGCAGTTCGAAACCGTTGAAACGGTTGAGAATCTTCAGCTACAAATAATTCAACAGCAAAAAGAGATAGAACGGTTAAAGTCCGAACTTGAGACCATCAAGGCGTTGCTTAAGGGCAAGTAGTAGGTCTGGATAACGGAATCTGGAAATGCATCCCGAAAGGGATGCATTTTATGTTTCAGAGCGTTAGTGTGGAGTTTAATAAAAAACAAATGGTACTTTGTATTCATGGGTCAGGTCTAAAAAGCCAAATTTCATTATAAATGATGATTTTCGTAAAGAACGCCACAAACGCAAAACGTTTATTTTCTATTATTTATGAGTCCGATATAAAAAGCATGTTTTATTTTAGCAAAACATGTTAATTAATTATCAGGATATTAATAAATGAGTCCAGTCTAAAAAG
>DFYV01000079.1:31081-39345 GCA_002383425.1 Bacteroidales bacterium UBA4073
CTTTATGAACTTTATGAACTTTATAGACTGAACTCATTTATAAATATACCCCACGTCTCACGCATCACGTCTAACGTTTAACGGTTAACGTTTAACGCCTGACGTCCCACGCCTTTCACCAATGAACTTTTTAGACTGGGCTCATTCATATCTAACTAAAATATGAAAAAATTTTGATTGGTAAAGCGTTTTTTAATATCTTTATCAATTGAAAGAATAGCGGTTTACCATGAAAAAATTTCTATTCCTTTGGATTTTGTTACTGGTTGTATTTCAGGCGCGGAGCCAAACCTTTAACAGGAATGGCAATCCGTTGATTACCAATTATACCCCCGATATTTATGGTGGTAACGAGCAGGTTTGGTGTGTAGCGCAGGATGATCGTGGGGTAATGTATTTTGGTACCAACGACAATGGAATTCTGGAATACGACGGTAAAACCTGGACGATTATACCCATACCGGAAAACAGATCGGTTCGCTCCCTATGCAAAGGCGATGACGGCGTTATATACGTTGGCTCAGTTGGTGAGTTTGGATACCTTCAACCATCAGTAAATGGAAAGTTACATTATGCCTCCCTTACACATCATCTGCCCGATAGCGTAAAGAATATCCTTTCATATATTTATAAGACATACTGGCATAATGGTAAGGTTTACTTTTGCTCACTCTCGTACGTTTTTATATATGATGGCAGAACGGTAAGGTGTGAATCGCTTGGAAAACAATCCGAGTATGCAAACTTCTTTACCCTTAAGGCGAATGACACTTTCTACGTAAATAGTTACCTTAAAGGTTTAAGAATCTTTACTAGCGATAGTACCCTTGAAGTTATCGGTAATGGTCAGGTTTTCATCCAAAAAAATGTTTACTCAATAGTTGCTCTCAATTCAAAATCGCTACTCATATTTACCGATAATGGTTTCTATGTAAGCTCTAATGGTAGTATTGATGAGGTTGACACACCTACTGGTCTTGCAAAGCAAATGGCTGCTGAATCGGCGATACCATACAGTGCCATTAAACTTAATAATGGGAATATTGCCCTGGGGGTTGTGCAATCCGATTGGTTGGGGGTTGTTGAGCTATCACCCGATTTAAAGACGATTACTCTCGTAAATACCGAAACTGGAATGCATGCTGCACAAGTAGCTGAAATATTCCAACATGCCGATGCTCCTCTATGGGCCACATTATATGATGGAGGAATTGGGAAAATTGAGCTGAATTCAAGCATTCGGAAAATTGGTTCAGAGGCAGGTCTTAAAGAAATTGTAATTGACATAATCCGTTTTAACGATACATTGTACATTGCCACTTTCAATGGTGTTTACTTTTTAACATATAATAGCAAGGGTGTTCCCAAGGTTAAACCCGTTGAAGGGATTAGCGGTAATGTTTGGCAGTTTACAGTATTCACGTCACCAGCATCAAAGCCAATTCTGCTGGCTGCTGGTTACCTTGACGGTGTTTTTGAGATTAAAGGTGATGTTGCCATCAATGTTAGCCGCTCCCTAATCGACCGATTAGGTTTACAGCAAAAAGTACAGCATCAATGTTTTTCACTTCTTCAATCCACAAATAACCCCAAGCGGCTTTATATCGGTTTAACATCAGGCGTTGCTTACATGGATTGGGAAAATGGGGGCTGGAGCTATACCGATAACCTCCTGAGGGATTCGGTTCGTTTCGAAATCCGATCGATGGTTGAAGATAAGAAAGGAAACCTATGGTTAGCTACAAGCACCTCAGGTGTTTATATGATTACTCCCGATCTTAAACATAAGTTCTATGGTAAGGAAAGTTTTCCTGGTATAAGCAGCTTGCAATACCTAACGGTTTTCACCAAAGCCGACTCGGTTTATGTGCTTTCTGCCGATGGCATTTACCATTTTAGCAAATCATCTGAACGATTCGAAAAGGGAGGGCTAATTGGCAACATGGCCAACAGGTCAGGGATATACAGGTTTCATACCATTAAAAATGGTTATGCGGCACTTTGCTACGATAGTAGTAACAGGGCTTGGGTTGAGCAGTTCGTAAAGGATTCCACAGGTGAATGGATCACCGATAGCCGCCACCTTAAACGTTTACCCGGGAAATGGGCCGATGCCATTTACTGCGATGGCGGTAATGTACTGTGGATTGGCGTTTCTAAGGAGCTATACTCATTTAACCCTGCTGTACATCGTAATTTTGATGCTCCTTTCAATGCATTAATTCGGAAGGTTATCTCAAAGGATTCAATACTTTTCGACGGGACTTTCTACATTGAGGATTCCATCCGCCGCATGCCCTGCAAAGTGCAACAGCCTGCCCAAGTACCTAAGTTACCCTATCACTTTAACGCCATGATTATTTCCTATGCTGCTCCATACTTCGAAAGGGAAGAGGATATTGTTTACAGCCATTACCTTGAAGGTTCCGACGAAGAGAAATGGAGCCCCTGGGAGAAGAAAACCGAGACCACCTACACCAATTTACGGGAAGGCAAGTACACTTTCCATGTCAAGGCTAAAAATATATATGGCGATGAGAGTGTTGAAGCGACTTATTCCTTTGAAATTCATCCCCCGTGGTATCGTACCATTGTAGCCTTCGTACTTTACCTTATTCTTTTTGTTTTTCTGGTTTGGGGAATAGTAAAATGGCACACCCGCCGGTTAATTGCCGAAAAGGAACGGCTTGAACAGATTGTTCGTGAACGCACAGCTGAGGTTGTAGCCCAGAAAGAGGAAATTGAACAGCAAAAGGAGAAGATTGCTGCACAAAACGAGGAGATAACCAGCAGCATTCAGTATGCCAGCCGTATTCAGTCGGCGTTGCTCACACCAATAGATCAGGTTAACCGCATTTTCCCCGAAAGCTTCATTCTGTACCTGCCCCGTGATATTGTCAGCGGTGATTTTTACTACATCACGCAGATGGGAAAGTCAAAAATTGCTGTGGCGGCCGATTGTACAGGTCATGGAGTGCCAGGTGGCTTCATGAGCATGCTGGGTATATCATTCATCACCCAAATTATTGGCTCAAAAACTGATCTGAAAGCCAATGAGGTACTGAATGAGCTTCGAAAACTGGTTATTTCTGCACTTCATCAAACAGGAGAGATAGGAGGGAGTAAGGATGGTATGGATATTGCCATCTCCATAATTGATGAGGAAACCAATACCCTTCAGTTTGCCGGAGCAAACAATCCCCTTATACTTATTCGAAATAATGAGTTAACCCACATAAAAGGCGATAAAATGCCAATTGGCATACATATACGGGGCGACCTGTCGTTTACCAATAACGTAATGCAAATCCAGAAAGGTGATGCTATCTACACGTTCTCCGATGGATATGTCGATCAGTTTGGCGGCGCTGATGGGCGTAAGTTCATGATAAAGCACTTTAAGGAGTTACTTTTGGAGATACATCAAAAACCCATGAGCGAGCAAAAGGTTATACTTGACGAAACGTTGCGAAACTGGCATGGTAAGAGCCCACGAATTGACGATGTGGTGGTTATGGGCGTGCGGATAGTTTAAGCTATCGTGCTGTTAATTTGTTCCTCCAGCTCAGTAATAAAACTCTTGATCCTTCGGTTTAACCTTTCCATATACAGAGTGGCTGCCTTGTGCTTATCGGATGGGAGTGTTTCAATGCGTTGCAAGATACTTGCAATGTCGTAAACCCTGAACTGGTTAAAGGCCGATTTCATTTTATGGGCTACAGCAGATGCTTTCTTTAAATCGCGATTTTTTATATACCCATTTAGTTCATCCACGTTCTGGCGGGTATTTTCAAGTAATGACTCCAGTATTAGCTTTACCGCCTCCTTGTTTCCACCAGTAAACCGGTATAGCTCATCGATATCAAACTTATTAGAATCGGTTGTTTTTACCCTCCTATTGTTTAATGCCTGCCTGGGCACTCCAATTACCGGGCTGAGTAATTGCATAAGGTCAGCTTCGGTAAAGGGTTTAATAAGATAACCCGAAAATCCTAAACTACTGAAATGTTCAGGGCTATCGACCATATCGTTTGCCGTGATGGCAAATACAGGGATGTTAAAACCGGCATTTTCGATGAGCTGAACAACTTCGTACCCCGTAATTTCAGGCATCTGAATATCAGTAATAACCGCATGGTAATTCTTTGATTTAAGCAGTTCAACCACCGTTTTGGCATCGCCAATGGCATCGACCTGTAACCCTATGCTTTTTGCCATTTCCGTTATTATCAGTCGGTTAACATTATCATCATCGATGATCAGGATTGATGTTCCGGGTTTTATTCGGTAAAGGTTTTTTTCTTCAAATCCTGCTGTACTACTCTCCTTGATACTGTAAGGTATAACCACTTTAATAATGGTACCTTCGTTTGGTTCACTGGTTAAGGAAATTTCGCCACCCTGTAGCTCAACAAGTTTTTTCACAATGGTCAGACCCAAGCCTGTACCCCCAAACTTACGGGATATCCCGCCATCGGCCTGGGTAAATTCCTCGAATATTTGCGATTGCATATCGGAGGGTATGCCTATGCCGGTATCGGCTACGGTGAATTGTATTTTAACAGCATCATCTGTTTTTCGGAGTACTGAACCAGAAACAATAATGCTACCCTGATTGGTAAATTTAATGGCATTACTGAGCAGGTTAATTAGAACCTGCCTAAGTCGGAAATCGTCGCCAGTAACGTTTTGTGGCAACGATTGGTCGATATTCAATAGAATTTGCAGTCCTTTTTCGTTAGCTTTAACCTCAAAAAGCTTAACCACTTCGTTCATCACTTCGCGTGGCGAAAAATTTCTACTATCGAACCGAAGCTTACCGGTTGACAGTTTTGAGTAATCCAAAATGTCGTTGATAACTGCCATTAGGTGATTTGAGGAGTTACTAAGCACATCAACGTACTCCTTTTGTTTCACGTTTAATTCAGTTTTTGATAGCTGACGCGAAATACCTACGATGGCGCTTAATGGCGAACGAATTTCGTGACTCATGTTAGCCAGAAATTGCTCCTTTAACCGTAAAAGGTTTTCAGCGTACTGTTTTGCCTCAATGAGCTGATTATTGTAAGTGGTATTCCGTGATATATCCCTCATGATTATGGCTAAGAGTATAACCAGCACAATAAATGTAATGGTTCCGAATAGCAAGATTTTTAGCAGCGTTCTGTTCAGAACCTCCTGAATATTAACTGATTGATTCATTGCTTCGGTTTGCTCCTGTTTCTCAATACTCGATACAATAAGTTGAACCTGATTAAGAATTGACCTGTTCCGGTCGAGTAGTTCCTTTTCCTTTTCATTGAGTAGCAAAAGCTGGTTTTGCTGGTCAGCTCTTATGTTATCCAGTATAACTAATAGCCTTTGAATTATTGAGTCCGATATATATGAGGTGTTAGGAATAGTATCGTATGAATATTCAATAAATGTGTCGGTTGTTGTGGTATCAATTTTTTCAGGGCCAAGGAAGAAGCGTTTTATCCTGTTTGCCATCGATGCGTTGTCGTTTTTTCTATAGATTACCGTGTCGCGCTTCACCTGGGTAACTGTTTTTTGTCTGGTAACCTGGTTGTATCGTTGGGTTTCAGCTCCAGCGCTGGCAATGCGCTGCATGGCCTTATCGTAAAAAATACTCGTATTTATGTCCTGTCGCATCTGGAGTATTTCCCCTTCAATCTCCCTTTTATTTTGAAGTAGTTTCTCAATTTTACTTATGGCATTAAGCTGCGATGGGTTATTGTAGGCTAACTTCTGAAGCGATTTTATAGCAGCTTTAACCCTGGGTTGATTTACCTGGTACGATTTAAGGTATTCCTGGTTTGAAGTGAGAACAAACATCCTGAAATCGCTATCCTCATTGTAGATTGAGGTTATTAACCTGTTCAGTACTGTAATCTTTTGACTGGGAAGGCCAAATCCCTCGCGGGTTGTTTTAATGTCGCTTACACCCCTGTAGGTCATAATGATAGCTGTAACCGAAAAAATAATAATCAGCAAAAAGCCTGCAATAACTTTTGGCTTTATCCAGTGTGTCCGACTCTTAATTAGGTTTAGCATTATGGAAAATATCAACCAAAGTTAAAGGTTAAAGGTTAAAANNGGTTAAAAGTTAAAGGTTAAAAGTTCAAGGTTCAAGGTTCGATGTTAAAAGTTAAAGGATAAAGGATAAAGGTTGAAGGATAAGGTTCAAAGTTCAAGGTTCAAGGTTCAAAATCAAGTTAAAAGTTAAAAGGCAAAAGTAAAAGGTAAAAAANNAAAAGCGTAATTCGTAATTCGTAATTTGAAATTCAAAAGATAACAACCATCACCACATCACCACATCATCACATCATCGCATCAACCATCAACTGTCAACTATTCTCCCGAACAACAAACAACGAACAACGAACAACGAATAACGAACAACTAAATTATTTCAGCTCATAGCTGGTACTTCTTCCCCCAGCTTCTTCTTTTTTCAGTATGTTTTTACTTATTAAATCGTTAATATCGCGTATGGCAGTATCCTTTGAACATTTTGCAATCGTGGCCCATTTTGAGGATGTTAACTTTCCATCAAATCCATCAAAAATTTTGTTTAGTAATTTTTTCTGTCTTTCGTTAATTTTTGTGTTTGAATGCTTTTCCCAGAATTCAGCTTTGAATAAAACCCGGTTTAAGACAATATCGGTAGATTTGAGTGAATTTATCAAACAATTTAGAAACCATTTTATCCATTCAGTAATGTCAAGATTCCCTTTTTGTGTTTTTTCAAGAATTTCATAATACTGTTTTCTTTCAAGTCTAATTTGAGCTGACATACTATAGAAACGTTGAGTGCTTTTGTCGGATTGTGCTAATAGCATATCCGTTAATGCTCTGGCGATTCTACCATTCCCGTCGTCAAAAGGATGAATTGTGACAAACCACAAATGTGCTATAGCTGCTTTGAGTACCAAATCAGTTTCAAAGTTATTGTTGAACCAATTGAAAAATATATTCATTTCGTTATCAATTCTCAATGAATCGGGCGCTTGAAAATGTACTTTTTCTTTTCCTATTGCTCCTGATACAACTTGCATTGGTCCACTTGTATCCTTTCTCCAATCTGCTATGGTTATCTTAGACATTCCACTCCTACCGGTTGGGAACAATGCTGCATGCCAATCAAAAAGCCTTTCTTTAGTTAAAGGTTTAAAGCAATTTTGTGTGGCATCAAGCATCATTTCAACAACGCCATCAACATTCCTATCCGATTCAACTAACCCCGCAATTTCCAGTCCTAATTTTCTGGCAATAGATGAGCGAACCTGGTCTGGATTTAATAGCTCACCTTCTATTTCGGAAGACTTTAAAACGTCTAATGTTAAGGTATCAAGAAAAGCCTCATTTCTGAGGTCGAAACCTAACGACTCCATTGTTCCAAATAATCTTCCTTGCAAGTTTCTAGCCTCACTAAGTAAACCTATAAATTCATCGCTATTCCATTTAAAATTTGGCCAATCGTCTTGTTGATAAATATAAATTTTCATTCGTTGCATATTTAGCAACAAATATATCATTTATTCGTTGCATATCAAAACTATTTGTTGCATATTTTGCTACAAATAGGCATTTCATTCGTTGCACCGACATTTTTTAAGACGGGTCAATATTTGAAGGCAGCAAATTTACTTATCTTGAGTACCACGATATACCTAAGCTTACTGAGATAAACAAGGGAGTATCGCCAACGGGGGGAAGGACAAAGAATGAGAACTTCGTTTTGGGTTTTGGGGCTAACTTATTCATGGTAGCTGTAAAGTTTGAGAACTCAAAGTCGACACCAAAACCGCCCAGGTTAAAGCTGGCGTTGGTATCGCTGCTATAATCGGTTTGTGTTGTGTTTATTGGTGCTGGGAGCTTTATTTCAGAAGTAGTGCTAACCATGTTAAGGGTAACCGACGGCCTGTACTTTAATGTAAGGGCTACCCCTTTCCAGTTACCTGGATCAAGAAACTTCCCAATGCCAAAAGTCCAGCCTAAATTAGCTGCTATGGGGAGTGATAGGTTAAGTACCGTCATGTCCATACTTCCGTCTGGATCGATATTAACATTGAGCTTGTATTGGTAAAGTAGCATATCCATGCTCCAGCCGTAGTTAAAGCTGTTCCATGTTGATATTCCGGTTTTGTATTCGGGTATTTTTAGGTTAAGCCAGTTTTGGGTAGTGGAAACACCTCCACCATAACCATCAACCCTGGTATCTAAGTCTTTTAAATCCATACCAAAGTAGGTACCCGTAAGCA
>DFYV01000140.1 GCA_002383425.1 Bacteroidales bacterium UBA4073
GTAGACATTTTTTAGGACGACACAATTTTTCCGAACAACGAACAACGAACAACGAACAACGAAATACCATCAACCATCAACCGCCAACCATCAACTATTTTCCGAACAACGAACAACGAACAACGAAATACCATCAACCATCAACCATCAACCATCAACTACTTTTCCGAACAACAAACAACGAACAACGAACAACCATCAACCATCAATGCTCTTAGCGCCTCAAAATAATCAACCAGTTATAGCGAGATTACTAACAAAAACCGCTAAAATATTCAAGTATATTTGAAAATAATTATATTTGAAAAAAATATTCAACTATGGTTGAAATAATTGCATCCATAAGAAAGTACAATTTTTGGGACGGAAATCCGATAGATTTGGGTTATGCCCGTACATTTTACACGGACAAAATTCGTCAGTACATTGGAAATAAAGGCTGTGATTGTAATATAATGTATTATTTTATATCTTTATGTCATTAAAATTATACCTATGGATGCAAAGATAATTTCAAAAGATTCAAAATCAATTATGATCGAATTTGAATTACCAATTTCTTCATCGATGTTAAAAACCGAAGAAGATATTCAAAAAGTGTTGAATAAGGCTGGAGCCTTAGCAACTGCACATGCATTATCGACATTTGACACTGATGGCGAAGCCATATTAAAAGGGAAAACGAAATACACATCAAAAGGGAAAGTGTCAAAAAAATAGCAGACACCCTATGGTGAAGTTGAGGTCAAACGTCATGTTTATCAAAGTTCATCAGGAGGCAGCACATTCTGTCCATTAGATGATTCCGCCCGGATCATTGTAGGCTCTACCCCTAAATTTGCTAAACAGGTCAGCAGCAAATATTCCGAAGGGGGGAGCAAAAGAGTACAGGTTGACCTTGAAGAAAATCATGGCCGATATATATCCCGTTCGTTCATTCAGGATATAAGCGATGCCGTAGGTCAGGGTTTAATTGAAAAGCAGGAGTCATGGAACTATGTTTTGCCAGTTAGCTCTTCCGATGTAAAAACCATCGGCATTAGCCTGGATGGGACATGCATGCTTATAGCAAACGAAGGTTATCGACAAGCAATGGTCGGTACCATTGCATTGTATGATGAGAAAGGGGAGCGACTATACACCCAATACACTGCGAGTGCACCAGAATATGGGAAAGAAACATTTTTGGCAAATTTTGAAAGAGATATAGGACGGATTAAAGAACATTATCCAAACGCTGAACGAATTGGGATAGCGGATGGGGCTAAAGATAATTGGTCTTTTTTGGAAAAACACACAAGTTGCCAGATATTGGACTTTTATCACGTGTCAGAATATATAACGTTGGCGTCAGAAAGTATTCATCGGTTTAAGCCGGAAAGGGTGGAGTGGGCGGGCAGAATGTGCCATACATTAAAACATGAAAAAAATGGAGCAATGGAAGTTTTAAATGCCATGCAAAAATGTTTAAAAAAGAAGAAATTATCAGAAAAAAGAAAATAGATTTAAAACGATGTATCACCTATTTTAAAAACCATATCCATCAGATGGATTATAACGAATATGTTGCTAAAAAATATCCAATAGGTTCCGGAGTAGTTGAAGCAGCATGCAAGGTTATAATTAAACAGCGACTCTGCAATTCTGGAATGAAATGGAAAGAAACAGGCGCCAATAATGTCTTACAATTACGCTGTCTCAATTACAGTGACACAAAATGGGCTCAAACTTGGGAAAAAATAAATAAATATGGCCTATAATAATACATTAAATTACAGCCACACCCTACTATCTAACGGGATAAATCTATTGTCATCATATATGCGCATTTAATTTTTCTTAAAGCTGTTTTCAATGGGATAAATTCATCTCTTTTCATAATTCGTGCTATCGTGCTATCGTTTTTTCGTTCTTTCGTGCCCTCGTGCCTTCGTGCTGTCGTGCTATCGTTTTTTCGTTCTTTCGTGCCTTCGTGCCTTCGTGCTATCGTGATTTTCGGAGCATACTCAACTATTCAATCTACTAAGCTATAAATCAAGGCATTACCTGCTCATCAACGCATTCATGCGGGCAATGTCCTTTTCTATGTCCCTGGCCTCAACGCTTTTAGGGAAATCGTTTTTAATGATGTTGTAAATTTCAAGCGCTTTTTCGTACTGGCTTAACTCCTCGTAAACCATACCAGCTTTTTTGTAGAAAATTGGTGAGATAAAATCATTTTTGCTATACTCAGCGGCTTTAAGGTAAAAATCAACCGCATCTTTCATTTTTTTGAGTTCAACGTAGCAATCGCCGATGGCGCCGTAAGCAATTGGGGTAACCATTTGGTCGCCAGCATCAAACTTCTTCAGGTAATCGATGGCTTTTTCGTATTCGCCCATTTCACGGAGGCAGATTCCTGCGTAGTAGTTTGCCAGATTCCCTGTACGCGTCATTCCGTACTTGTCGGCAATGGTTATAAAACCAAGGTCGTTTTCATTTCCGTTAAGGGCCAAACGAAACGAATCCTGCTCAAAGTAGTACTGTGCCTGAAATATTTGTGCGCTGGCTTCATCCTCCTTGGGCTGCAGGTATAGTCTTTTGTAACCAAAGTAAATTGCCACAATAGCCAGAATAGCTGCTACTATGATGGTAAGACTTTTTTGATTTTGTTCAATAAACTGCTCGGTACGGGTTAATGCATTGTCAATTGACTCCACGGTATCGTTTGCCTGCGGTTTCTTTTTGTTTGCCATAACTAACAAGTATTAATTTTATTAAAGCAATCGCAAAAGTAATTGTTTTTGTAATATCTGAAAATTTTAGGCAAACATTTTCCGTTTAATTACCTTTGCGAATAATCATTTTTGATATTCATGTACCTAAAAAGGCTAACTGCCATCAATTTCAAGTCGATTGGTCAGGTTGATGTTGAGTTTGATGTCAAGATAAACTGTTTTGTGGGGAATAACGGTCAGGGAAAAACCAACCTGCTCGATGCCATATACTACCTTTCCATGTGTAAGAGTTCAATATCGTCAACCGATATTCAGGTAATACGCCATGGTCAGGATTTTTTTGTACTTCAAGGGTATTACTCCCGTCAGGGGGTTGATGAGAGCATTTACTGTGGACTAAAACAGGGAGAGGCAAAAGTTTTCAAGCGGAATGGTAAAACCTACGAACGTTTAGCCGACCATATTGGTTTACTTCCGGTGGTGGTGGTTTCGCCTACCGATAATGAGCTGGTTGAGGGAAGCGGCGAGGAACGGCGAAAATATATGAATGGAGTTATTTCGCAAATCGATAGGGTTTATCTCGATGAGCTATTGCGGTATAACCGCTTGCTTGCCCAACGGAATAGCCTTTTAAAATCGTACTCCAGAACCCCTTTTAGTTACGACCTGCTCGAGGCCATCGATGTTCAGCTTGCCGAGTATGCCTCGGTAATACACTCAAAGCGCAAGGCATTTGTTGAGCAGCTTATCGGAATTCTCAAAGAGTATTACATCAAGGTATCTGGCGGACAGGAAAACGTTTCGCTTAGCTACAGGTCGCACCTGAACGATACCCCCGCCGAAACCCTTTTCCGCGATAGCATTGAAAAGGACAGGGTTTTGCAGTTTACCTCGGTGGGCATACATCGCGACGACCTTACCCTTTTAATCAATGGATACCCCATTCGCAATGAGGGCTCTCAGGGTCAGCAAAAAACATACCTGATTGCACTTAAGCTTGCCCAGTTCGATTTCATTTCAAGGATTGCCGGTATAAAACCCTTACTGCTCCTCGACGATATTTTTGATAAGCTCGATACCAGCAGGGTACATAGGCTTATTGATATGGTTGCAAACGACGGTTTTGGACAGATTTTTATTACTGACACCAGTAAGAATAGGCTCGAAGAGGTACTGGCTAAGGTAACATCAGGATATCGATTTTTTAGGGTTGATAATTCTGAATTTAGTCTGGTTGAATCGAAATTGCCATGAGCGATCACAATACAAAATCGTTGGGCGAAGCCATTAGAGCTTTCATTGAGGCAATGAAATGGACCGATAACTTTAATCAGGCATCCATTATTTCCGATTGGGAAAAGATTGTAGGACGCGATATTGCCATGAGTACCACCGAAATACGATTTATGAAAGGGGTGCTCACCATCAGCCTTAACTCTGCGACTCTACGGCAGGAACTCCACATGCGCAGGAAAAGTTTACTTAAACACATAAATGACTTTTACGGGAACGATTTGGTTAAGGAAATCCGTCTAAAGTAAAAATACCGGCAAAACCTGAGGCTTGAATAATTGAGTATGCCACGAAAAGCACGAAGGCACGAAAGAACGAGGGCACGAGGGCACGAAGGCACGAAAAAACGATAGCACGAATTATGAAAAGAGATAAATTTACCCCATTGAAAACAGCTTTAAGAAAAATTAAATGCGTATATATGATGACAATAGATTTATCCCGTTAGATAGTATATCCTACGGGGTTAATTTCTACGGGGTTAAAAAATATATGGGATGCAACTAACACAGGAAATACGTCCCGTTAGGGACGAAATAATAATTACAGCGATGAAATTTATAACGTACCTATCGGAACTATTTGAATTACGTAATGCAAATTTTCTACCAATATTAAGTCTCTACGGGACATTTCATTGTAAACTCNNAGAGACTTTTCGGAGGTGACTCATAGTTATGGTCGGAGTGAATGCATGAGCAAGTCGTAAACATGTTCACGTCTATCTTCCAAAAATTTGGCCATTTGCTCCTGGTTCAGAGCCATTCTGTAACCTATTAGCCATTTTATGGCAAAGGGGAAAAGAATCAAGGAAATCATGCTAATAAAAAATTGTTCGGGGTCAACCTTCCTGATATTACCAAGTTCCGCTTCATGTTTTAGCTGATTCGAAAAAGCCTCCGTGTTATAGAGGTTATGAGTGGCTTTAAGTCTGGTTGTCTGCTCGGTATTGCGGTGAATTATGGACAGCACAAATGGAACCAGTAAGGGGTCTTCAATAAGTATGTCGATGTAAGTGTTGATGTATAGTTTAATTTTTTCATCTAAAGGCAAGTCGGCATTCAGAATTTGTCTGATTTTTAGTCCATTTTCCTTAATGGATAGCTCAAATATTTGCTCAAGCAAATTCTCCTTGCTCTGAAAGTAGTAGTTCATGAGCGATAGGTTAACGCCCGCTTTGGATGCAATTTCACGAACGCCAACCCTATCTACACCTTTCGCAATGAAGAGTTCGCGTGCCGTTTCTATTAGCTTCAGGCGGGTTTCGCTACCGTGTTTGGTATCCATACTTCATCGAAGTTTTTTCAAAATTATTAAAATATGTTCAAAATAAACACACGTTTTAGGTATTAGTTTTTTAAAATAGTTTTAAAATTGCCAAAGTAATTGGTTTAACCGATATGATAAAAGTAAAAAATCCCTACGATAATTTGCCTGAACATGGCTGCTTTTGCTGTTCGGGTAAGAATCCCATTGGGTTAAAGCTTAATTTCTGGTATCATGAGGGGGATAAAACAGTTGAGACCCGTTGGTTACCCGAAATTTACTACCAGGGTTACCCTGGCGTACTGCATGGTGGAATACAATCGACCATCATGGATGAGGTTGCCAGCTGGTGCATCTACGTTTTGGAGGGTACTGCTGGAGTAACCCATAGTATGGAGGTTTTTTACAGCAAACCCTTGCTTATTGCAAAGGGAGAGGTGCTTGCTCGCGGTCGGATCGAAAATCGTGAAAAGCATATTGTAACAGTATATGTAGAACTTTTAGATGGTGAGGGAAACCTATGCACATCGGGTAAAATTAAATACTTTGTTTTTCCTGTTGACATTGCCAAATCAAGGTATGATTACCCGGGCAAAGAGGCTTTTCTATGATGATTTTAACTCAAAAATAGATTTGAAGTAAGTACTTTATTACATAAGGACAGTCTAAAAAAGTTTTGGGTGTTAGACGTAAGTTAATATATATTTTCTGAAAATAAATGCTTTGCGTTCGTGACGTTATTTACGATAAATATCATTTTTTGTTTAACCGCTAAGACGCAATGGCGCAAAGTTTTAAATTTAATTCGATTTCTGTTAACAGCATTAGCTGATAGTTCCGAATCAGTTAATGTCTGGGTAAAGGGCAATTCATATTTATAAAGGCAGCTTNNATCACTATATCCAACAAGTGATTATTAAATTTTTGAGTCCACTCCGAAAACCACGAAAGCACAAAGGCACGAAAGCACGACAGAACGAAATGGGAAAAATAAGAACACATATCGGTGTTAATCACTATTACATAAATCCAAACCAGTGGAAATTATGAAAATCTCTATACATCTTGCGCCATCGTGCTATCGTGCTATCGTGCTATCTCTCAAACGTGCGTATTTTTGGTTTGCATGCAATGAAAGAGACTTTTCGGAGGTGACTCATTTTTTTATTTCTCAGCGTCTTAGCGTCTCTGCGGTAATAGGCAGTAAAAAATTATATGCACCTGAATAGTTGCAAATTAGCTTTTCATCGAGCAATTTTTATCTTATTTTTTCAATTTGTTGGTCATCTTACAGTGGAGTGGGTTAACTACTTCTTTATTATAAGTATTTGGCGTTCAACAGTAAAACTTTATGAACTTTCAACTTTGTATCTTTTTAGACTGAACTCATTGATAATTTCATAAATCTGTTTCGTCAGCACAATCCGAACATGTTGTTAGAAATATTATTGCTTTTGTTTATATATTAT
The DNA here is from genome assembly GCA_002383425.1 of Bacteroidales bacterium UBA4073. Taxonomy (GTDB): domain Bacteria; phylum Bacteroidota; class Bacteroidia; order Bacteroidales; family Tenuifilaceae; genus Tenuifilum. The sequence continues at coordinate 6,746 of DFYV01000140.1, forward strand.
AGAGTATTCCATAACGATTTTTATATATATTGACATTAGTTTTGAGCAGCAATTAGCATCGCTAATTCGTCATTATTAAAAAAATTAAAATTTATGCATCATAAACTTACTACACGTTCAATGCTGCTTGCTGTTTCGTTACTTTTAAATTCGTTAAGCCTGATAGCGCAGGAAAATTTACAGCAAACCTGCCTGGCGGTTAGGGCTAATCCACATCCGCCAGTAATAGACGGGGTTTTGAACGACGAGGTTTGGCAAAATGGAGATTGGTGTAACGGGTTTACACAACATGAACCCCACAATGGGGCTAAACCTTCGCAGCAAACCGAATTTATGGTTACGTACGATAACAATTACCTTTACGCTGCCTTCCGGATGCATGATACTGAACCCGAAAAAATTGTTTCCCGTGTTACCCGCCGCGACGATATCGATGGTGATCATATTGTTTTATGTATTGATTCATATTTTGATAGGCGTACCGCATTCATTTTTGCTGCATCCGTTTCAGGAACAAAGATGGATATGGTAATGACAGAGAATGGCGATAGCAAAGACTCCAATTGGGATCCGATTTGGTGGGCTAAAACCAGTAGAAGCGATAAAGGATGGACAGCTGAAATGAAAATTCCCCTGAATCAACTTCGATTCTCAGCAGCCGATGTGCAAACATGGGGTATTCAGGTTGAAAGGTATTATCATAGGAATCAGGAAACCGATTATTGGAGGCATGTACCAAAGGACGCACCTGGGTTTGTTCATCTGTTTGGCGAACTGCACGGGCTTAAAGGGTTAACGCCAAAGCGTCAGGTGGAGATTGCCCCTTACATGGTTGCTAAGGCTGAAAGTTTTAAACCCGTTGAGGGTAACCCTTTCATGACTGGTAAACGTAATGGCTTGAACGCAGGGGTTGATGCCAAGGTAGGTGTAACCAATAACTTCACGCTCGACCTAACCGTTAATCCCGACTTTGGACAGGTTGAAGCAGACCCTGCCGTGATAAACCTGACCGAGTTTGAAACATACTTTGAGGAAAAACGTCCTTTTTTTATTGAGGGCAGTAACCTGTTTAGTTTTCGTTTGACGTTTGGCGATGGCGATTTAGCCACTAACAATCTATTCTACTCACGTCGTATCGGCAGGTCACCACAGCACTATCCCGATTTAGCCGATAATGAGTATGCACGAATCCCTTCAAACACAACAATTCTTGGTGCTGCCAAGCTAACCGGCAGGTCGAGCAGTGGGTTATCGGTGGGTTTGATGCAAAGTATAACCGGTAATGCTTACGCAAAAATCGACTCAGCAGGTTATTATTACCACGAAAAGGTTGAGCCGCTTACAAACTACACAGTGGCTTCGGCAAAGCAGGAATACAACTCGGGTAACACCATAATTTCGGGAATGATTACTTCTACAAACCGCACGCTCTCGGGAATACTTAAAAATGAGTATCACCGTATCGCTTTTTCAGGGGGCATCGATTTGATGCACCTTTGGGCTGACAAAAAGTATATGTTTGAGGCAAAGCTGTTTGGAAGCCATGTGAATGGGACAAAAGAGGCAATACTGGGAACCCAAACCAGCTCGGCGCGTTACTTTCAGCGTCCCGATATTAAGCATGTTAAGTTAGATTCATCAAGAACGTCGCTTACAGGAACTGGCGGTGTATTGCAATTCGGAAAGGTTGGCGAAGGCCATTTTCAGTATTTAGCTGCGGTTGCCTGGCGATCGCCTCAACTCGAGGTTAACGATATAGGGTATGTTCAGAATGTTGATGATATTTTTCAGGTATTTTGGGTTGGAATTCGCTTCTGGGAGCCAACAGCTGCTTATAGATCGTTGAACATAAACATAAACCAGTGGACTGGCTGGAACTTTGGGGGCGAATCGACTTACAAGGGTGGAAATGTTAACATAAACCTTCAGTTTCCTAACTACTGGTTTTTTGGTGGAGGTATAAATTGGGACGGAGAAAACCTTAGCGCATCGGATTTACGAGGGGGACCTGCATTGAAACTGCCAGGTGGGTGGTACTACTGGCTTGACCTCAATTCCGATGGCCGTAAGAAACTTATAGTTGGGGCAAACAGTAGCAGCTATATGGGCAATAACAATAGTTCGGTAAGTAAAAACTATTCACTATCATTAACCTATAAACCGTTAAAAGGTTTACTGCTAAGGGTTAGCCCTTCATACTCTTTGAATAAGAGTGAGTTAGCCTATGTGACCAACATTAGCACTTCAAACTATACAAGGTATATCAGGGGTTGTCTTAACCGCAATACCTGGGTTATGTCGGTAAGGGTTGAGTACAGCATTAACCCTGATCTTTCAGTTCAATACTATGGTAGGCCTTACCTTACTTCCGGTAAGTATTCCGACTTTAAGTATATCACCAACCCCCGTGCCAGCGATTACTCCGACAGGTACTCGATTTATACTGCTTCGCAGCTGGTTTACGATTCTGGCAACGAGGAGTATTTAGTTGATGAAAACATCGATGGTGTACCCGATTACTCGTTCGCGAACCGAAACTTCAACTACCTTAACCTACAGTCGAACCTGATTGTGCGTTGGGAGTATCGACCGGGATCAACGGTTTACCTGGTTTGGACCCTCGGCAAAGAAGCCTTTGAATCATTGTATAGTAATTCAATTTCTAATGATATTGGTAATCTTTGGGATTCACACCCACATAACGTTTTTCTCATTAAGTTTTCATACCGGTTTAACTGAAAAAGGTAAAACCAAAGTCAAAGCCGGAATATATCCCAACTTTTTATTAATTTTACAGTCATGGGAAAATTTACTGAGGCTTATTTTCATTCCCCTATATATGTTGAATAGATATTGAACAACAGATTGACTAATTCGTTATATTACTGTCAATATCAAATTGACTTTAAAATGAAGAAAATTGCTTTCATTCTAATTGTTAATACTTTAGCCATTTTATTAACTGGTTGTAAAGCTCAAAAAAATGTTGAGACTATGAATGTTAAAAACGAAACGGTAACATTAGGTGCAGGTTGCTTCTGGTGTGTAGAGGCAATATTTAGCCGTGTTAATGGTGTAATTAAGGTGGAATCGGGCTATTCGGGTGGTCATGTGGTAAATCCCACATACCAGGAGGTTTGTACAGGAAACACCGGTCATGCCGAAGTGGTTCAGGTAACCTTTAATCCCGATATTATTCCCTTCGCTAAGATTCTCGAAATCTACTTTAAAACGCACGATCCAACCACTCTAAACCGTCAGGGTGACGATATTGGTACCCAGTACCGTTCTGTTATCTTTTACCATAACGAAGAGCAAATGGTTACTGCGCTAGAAATTAAAAACCAGCTCGAGGCTGCTGGAATTTGGAATAGCCCAATAATTACGGCAATTGAACCCTACAAGAATTTCTACAAAGCCGAAGATTACCACCAGAGCTACTATGAAGGGAATAGAAATCAATCCTACTGCCGCATGGTTATAACGCCTAAGCTTGAAAAGTTTGAGAAGGTATTTTCCGATTACCTGAAGCCATAATTCTTTAGTTTACACCCTTTAATGTTGAATCTGGAATCCGTTTGCGCAGGAAATGGTTGATGGTTGATAAGCGTTGTT
>DFYV01000083.1:0-9649 GCA_002383425.1 Bacteroidales bacterium UBA4073
AATTCGTAATTCGTAATTCAAAAGATATCAACCATCAACTTTTTTCCCTAACAACGAGCAACGAACAACGAACAACGAAGTTGGTGAACTTGCTGTTGCTTGTTTGTCAGTTTATTTATAACTTGTGCTGTAAAATAAAGCAATGCGGCTGTTTCAAATTCTTGGGATTGTTGTACTTGTTACTGCTCAAAGCAGGTTAATTCACGGGCAGCTTATAAACAGGCCTGTATTGGGCGCTGCTGCTGGGATGGGAAATTGTACGGTTTCACTTAACAGTAATTGGGGAGGTTTTAGCAATCAGGCATCGTTGGCATACCAACGGGAGTATTGGATTGGCGTACACCACGAAAATCGCTTTATGCTTGCAGAGCTTGGTTCGAGCATGTTAGGTGTTGCCATACCCGTTAAGCCAGGTACCTTTGGGATAAATGTTTCCCACTTTGGTTTTACCGGTTACAGCATTAGCAGTGGCGGATTGGGGTATGGAATGTTTTTGGGCAAACGTTTTACCGCTGGTGTGGGATTTGCCTTTAGCCGCATGCAGTTACCTGCCGAATATCGTAGCGCTAACACCTTTACAGTTGAGGGAGGAATACACTACATGCCAACCTCAAAGCTAACATTCGGGTTTTATGTTTTTAACCCTACCAACTCGAATTTTGACGATTTAAGCGATTTTCCCATGCTTATGGGGTTAGGCATTACCTATTTCCCATCGGATAGATTAATGCTTGTAGCTCAGGTTGACGACGATACCCAGCGTGCTCCAACTGTGCGATGCGGACTTGAGTTTAGGGTGATTGAGCGAACAGCGTTACGCCTGGGCTACTCACCGGCAAGTCCCGAGGGAATAACCGTTGGAATAGGGTTACCCATTAAAAATTTTGATGTTGACCTGAACTTAAGTCATCATCAAATACTTGGCTTTACCCCCAGCCTATCGGTTTCCTACCTGTTTACCAAGAAAGAAGCTGTTACCCAATGAAGGCAAAGGTTGGTTTATCAGTTCTGTTTTCTTTTCTGGTTTTTACCTCTAAAGCTCAGCAACTTTTGGACCCACAGCAGGTTATTGCCGATATTGTAGAGGAGCTAAGTGCCAACACCGACGTCGAGCAGGATTACTCCGAGCTGGTTGAAGATTTGCTTCAGCTTGCCGATGATCCCCTAAACCTTAATGCTGCCCGAAAGGCTGACTTACAAAAGCTATTTTTCCTGAGCGATTTTCAAATTGAGAGCTTGCTCAGTTACCGTGACTCAAGCGCTAAAATACTTAGCATTTATGAGCTGCAGCTGGTCCCTGGTTTCGACCTGATTGATGTGGAACGACTGTCACCCTTTGTTTTTGTTGGAGAGCTGGTTGAGCCCGTGAAGGCCAAAGATTTTTTTGCAGGAAAACACGATTTTTCAACGCGGTTAAAAACATCACTTCAAACGCCCATAGGCTATCAAAGTAGCCCAGGTGATGAGAGTCAATACCTGGGGAGTAAATATTCTATTTACTCACGCTACCGCTATAAGGCAAACCGTTTGCAGCTGGGACTTATTACCGAAAAGGATGCGGGCGAACCCCTATTAGATGGTACTTTCCCCACGGGCTTCGATTACCTTTCGGGTTATGCCCAACTTAGCGATATTGGTTGTATTAAACGCCTTGTGGTGGGCGATTTCCGTGCCGAGTTCGGGCAAGGGGCAACTTTTTGGAATAGCCTTACATTTGGCAAATCGGCTAATGTGATGGGATTTCATAGGCGTGGCAGAGGGATTGTTCCTCACTCTTCGGCCTACGAATCCCAATTCCTGAAAGGAACCGGTATCACTCTGACTTTCAAAAACATTGACATTAGCCTATTTGCTTCGTACCAGAAAATTGATGCTAACCTGATGGATACCATAAGTGATGGTGAACTTCTTTTCTCCTCATTACCTGAAAGCGGATACCATAGAACTCTTTCTGAAATTGATAACCGACGAAGAATTCCCGAACTGGTTACCGGTGGTAATGTAACCCTTAATTTTAACAGGCTAAAGATTGGGACAACAGCAGTGTACAACCATATATACGGCGAAAATTTTAGCAGTCAGCCAATATACAACTTGATACCCGATGCTAATGAAAGGTTGGTTTGGGGTGTTAATGCCGATTACTACTCCCGTCAGCACCTTTTTTACGGTGAGGTTGGGGTTGAGCTGTTAACCCTTAAAATGGCAGCCCTTGTTGGGGGTCAATTTAGATTAAGCAATCGTGTAATGCTATCGGTTTTAGGCAGAAGTTACAGCTCTACATACGGGAGTCGATACACTGCAGCCCTGGCTGAGGGGACCGGGACAGCTAATGAGCAGGGATTGCTTATGGGTGTTAGCTTACTTGCTGCTAAGGGTTGGCGACTTTCGGGGTATGCCGACCTGTTTCGATTCCCCTGGATGCGGTATGGGGTTTACTCCCCTTCGGCTGGTGGCGATTTCCTGTTACAATCGGAAAATATTATAAATCCTTACTTACAGGTTAATTTCCGTTACCGGTATAGGCGTGATGAGCGTAACATTTCGGGTAGCAGTCTTCCAATTATTCCTGTGGTGCCACGGGTCCGACAAAACTTCCGCACGCAGCTCTTGTACCAACCCATCACACCTGTACAGCTTAAAACCACACTTGAAGTAGCAGGCTACAAAGCCGACAGCCTTACCAGTAATGAATACGGATACCTGCTGGCACAGGATATCAACGTAAACCTACAAAAATTTCCCTTAAGCGTAAGAATGCGGTTTGCCATTTTCGACACTAAATCGTGGAACTCACGAATTTATTCCTACGAGAGCGATATGCTTTACTCTTTTACCGTTCCGGCTTACTATGATAGTGGAACAAGACTTATGCTAATGGTAAAGTATAGCTACAGAAGGAATGTTGATGTATGGCTTAGGTATGCGCAAACCTATTACAGTAACATGGATAGCATTGGCTCCGGTCTGGATATGATAGATGGCAATATCCGTAGCGAGGTAAAATTTATGGTAAGGCTAAAATTCTAATCTTTGTTGAGAGTGCTGCTTTCGAATGGTCTGTTATTTATGAGTAAATTTTTTCCCACCCGAAATGTATCAGTACTACCCGTAGGTTTGATAAGCACGTTATCAATATAAACATCACCGCTCTTCCTTAAAAGGGGAGCAACCGAAATGCTTATAAAGTCAGAGGGATTATTGAGCTTCAGGTTATACTCAACCAAAGCCCAGTCGTCCTCAAATGCCTTGGTTTGCTCCATAAAACCAAAGCCATTCCATGTTTCCCACTTACCTTCTTCCTTACCGGTTACTATCTCAATCCTGTTGCGCGGCACTATGTCTTTTTTCATATTACTAACCCAGAACGATAGCGTAATTTCTGAGGCATTACCATTAGCCAAACGGCCCCAGAACAGATTAGTATAGCCATGTCCGTTTAGCTTTAGTGCTCCTGCTCCCATGAATGCAAGAGCTGTTGTATCGGTATCGTATTCCTTGAAATAAACATCATTTTTACTTGTATCGTTTGTTTCGGATAGTTTTTGCTTGTATTCATTTTGAAAAATTACTGGCAGTCTGTATAAATCGTCTATCTTGAGCCTTCGCATCTGAAATCCCCAAAGGGTATCCATTGGGGTTGAAATGGAAATAATTCTGCGTTCATTCTCATTAATTTGGTCACAGCTGGGATCAACAAATAGCAGAATATCCCTCGTTTTATCGTAATATTTAAGTACAGGGAATTCATGAAGGGGTTCCATGATGAGGTTTAGGTTTTCCACGCATTGCCGAACCGATGAACGGCTGGTGTTGGTTGCATTTAGCGGTAGTCCGGTTAGCTGCGATAAGGCGTACATTTTAACCACGGAGCCATGGCAGGCTGCCTCGTGCCAGTAGTTCTCACTTCCTACGCTAAAAAAAGGTATAGGCATGATACATTGAAAATCATCTATATTGATATTTGGCTTTTGGCTGGTGTGGTAGGCATAATCGAGTTCGGGAAGTGAGTTATTAATAAAATGATGTTGCGATTTACTGTGAAACCATGCATCGTAAGAAAGAATGGCAAAAGGAACAATAAGCAATGCCCTATAAATAGGTTTAAGGTCTTTCAGCTTTTGCCATATCAGGTAAAACGTTACGATGTTCATCATGTAAAAGAAAAGCCAAGCGAATCGGCCAATTCCACGGAATTGACGTATTGGGCCAAGGTATTCCAGGAGAAATTCCAAGTCAAAAATAAAGGGTATGCCAAAGGCGAAAAGCAAAAGCAGAAACGATAACCAGAATAATTCATTAATTACAGGGATGTTGGTTATTTCGTAGGCGTTTTTCCAATGGCGTTTAAACGCATTTTTAATTGATTTGTAAAAGATGATAACAAATGCAACGGTCGAAACTAATCCCACGTAGGCAATTCCTTCCCATTGGAGATTACGAATTTTTACCAAGTTATTAAGCCAGCTCCAGTAAGGACGACCCGGCGAAAGGAATACCGATTCGGGATATGCCCTGTAAAACAGGAAACCCCATGGCCAGGTTGTTCGGTCTTCAACAGGGTCGAGGTATAGGATGAGGGTAGGAACCAAAACCAGTGGAATAACTATTTGTATCGCTATATGTAACCATTGCTTGCTCCATTCAAACCCTTTACTCCATGGTTTTTGCCATAGCCAGTAGGCTACGAATATGGCCATGTAAAAGGTGAAAAAGTAACCGTGAGTTATTGATGCCCACAGCCCTATCAACATTATTAGTATCGATTTTCCTACACTTTGTTTGCGTTCAAACTTAAGGATTAGCAGTATGAAAAGTGGTAGGACAACGGTGTAGCTCAAGGCAAAATGTCCGCCAATCCTATCGATTTGAGGGGATAGAAAGGTAAGCCCAATGGCTGGAATTATTGAGTACCACCATGGGAGATTTAGATGCCGAAAAATCAGGTAGATTACCAATACCGTTAGGCCAATGCTCAGCAGTATAAGCAGGTTGTGAATGGCTACGGTATATGGGCTGATATCGTAAATATTTTGCGAGATAAACTTAATGGAGTTGCTTACAATTGGTTGTGAACCCCCAAAAAATATACTTTCGCCAAAGGGATAGTTCATGCTGCTGGTGTGGATGTAGCTTTTATCGTGCTTAATGTGGTAGAATGTGGCATAGTAGTCTTTGGCTCCATCGCCATTTTGCGCAAAATACTTGTGGTTGATATTTTTTACACTATCACCTGCAAAAAAATATGTGAAAAGTAAACCAATGGCTGTTACAGCAATGTATTCAAAAAACTTTTTCATAGGTTAGTCAATTATATCGCGGAACGAAAATCCCAGCTTAAGGAGATTATTGGGTTTAATCAATTCTAATAGTTTTTTTTCGGTTATTAGGTTCAGATTTTTGTTAGCCGTGACAATGTCGATTTTTTTTGATCGCATTTCCTTGGCCAGCATAGCCGCTTTGTTAAAGCCAATAGCAGGGAGTAGAGCAGTGGTTATGGATGGATTAAACATGAGCTGCGACGCCGATTTTTCGGGATCAATCTCTATTTCGTTTAGTAAATGGCGGGCAAGGGTTTGATTTGCTGCAATTAGTAGTTTTAGGGAGTCGATAATGGCATGGCCAATGGTTGGTAGGTAGGCGTTGAGGTCTAATGTTCCTTGCCCGGCAAGGTTCGAGATAAGGATATCGTTGGTGTAAACCCTGTGAGCAATGCTTACTGCAAACTCGGGGATTACAGGGTTCACCTTTCCGGGCATTATTGAACTACCAACCTGCCGTTTGGGGATACTAATGGCGTTCCCGGTAATATCGGAGGCCAGCAGGCGGATGTCCGATGCCATTTTCTCAATGTTCACGGCGTGGGCTTTGAGTATTGCATGCACTTCGACAAACGAATCGAGGTTTACTGTGGCATCGTTCAGGTTTTCGCTGCGCGTAAAAGGAAATCCGGTGAGCTGCTGTAGGTGTTTCACCACCTCCATGACAAAGTAACGGGGCGTTCCCACGGCTGTTCCTATGGCTCCGCCTCCAAGGTTCACAACTTTTATCCGTTCAAAGCATTTTGAAACGCGCCACCAATCGCGCGAAAGAGCTTCACTGTAGGTACTGAACAGCTGTCCATACGACGATGGCACGGCGGCTTGAAGCTGAGTGTAACCAATACGTAATGAGTTACGGTGAGCCTTCTCGATATTTTCAACTGCTTGCCGGGTGTTATTTATTAGTTCCTCGAGCTGGGTTAGCAGGCGAACCACAGCAACCCTAAGGGCGGTAGGCACCGTATCGTTGGTGCTTTGATAAATGTTAGCCTGCTCAATGGGGTCGATTATACTGTAATCGCCTGGTTTATGGCCAAGCTGGATAAGTGCCGCGTTGGCAATGATTTCGTTTACATTCATGTTGATGCTTGTGCCTGCACCACCCTGAATAGCTGGAATAATGAAATTGTCGTAGTATTTACCCTCGTGCACCTGGCCTGCTGCAACAATCAGAGCATCAATTACTTTGTTGGGGATGAAACTTTTGCTATCAGCAATCAGCTTTTCGTCCCTTAGGGCTTGAACCATTTCGGCATAAGTGGTATAGCAGGCCTGCTTTACAAGGCCCATGGCCTGGTACCATTCAACATGAAACGGCGTGGTATCGGGGAAGTTTTCTTTTGCCCTAACCGAATGTATTCCGTAAAGCGCATTGGCAGGGATTTGCATGCTTCCAAGGTAATCGTTCTCAGTGCGGGTAGGCATCTACTTCTTTTTAATAAATTCTACTTCAAAAAGTTTTCCCCAGAGCTTACCGGTTACAAAGATTCGGTTGTGTTCAGAATCAAATGCTATACCGTTTAGCACGTCTTCCCTTCCAGTTCGTTCGGTAGGTTTAAGTAACCCTTGCATATCGATATTGCCTTCAACAGCTCCGGTTTCAGGGTTGATAATAACAATTCTGTTGGTTAGGTAAACGTTAGCGTAAATCTTACCTTGAATAAACTCGAGTTCATTCAGCTTTTTCACAGGTCCATTGTTGTCGAAAACCTCAATACGATGTATCTCGCTAAAACCATCAGGTTCTCTGAAATAGATTGTATGTGAGCCATCGCTCATAAGCAGGTCTTTGCCGTTTGTTGTGAGGCCCCAACCCTGAGAGTTGTAAGTGAATGTATGTAAAGTTTTAAAGGTAGTAGCATCATAAACAAAGCCTACCCCGTTGGTCCATGTAAGCTGGTATATTTTTCCGTTGAGAAAAGCAATGCCTTCGCCAAAGTATTCCCTACCGAGGTTAACACTTTGAATTATTTTGCCAGTTTCTGGCTCTACCTTTCTTAAACTCGATGCTCCCTGTTGTCCAGTGCCTTCGTACAGGTAACCATTGTGGTAAAACAAACCTTGAGTGTAGGCCTCGGGGTCGTGCGGGTAAACTTTTAGGACGCGATAAGTGTACTCGGTTGGTTTTATATCCGATTTTAGGCCTATGGTAACCGATGAGGTTTGCTTGTGGCCATCCTTCCATGCAGTGGCGCTTAGCTGGATTGTACCTGGTTTCCCTTTTTCAGTGGGGAAGGAGAATGTTAAGGTGTTTATTCGCTCCAATCGCACCTGGTTGCGGTAAAGAACAATGGAGTCGGGTTGAATGGTATCGGTTAGCTTTAGAGCGATGTCAATGCTTTCGCCTGCTGTATATAGAGTGCCACTGGTGGGCTTGTCGAATCGAATAAGGTGTATGGGTTTTTCCGGTGTAGTGCTGTTAATGTTGATGATATCATCTTTTCGCCCGTTTGTGCACGAGGCAGCAAGCATTAAAAGTAGAAATGATATTTTGCGAGTCATACTCATTGGTTGTTAGATACCTAAAATGCGGCGTAAAAGCCCTTTCCTTTTATACATTTTTAAAACCTTTTTCTGCGAAAGTTCATAGGGTTCGTTGGGGCATAGCATGCTAAATACTTTCTCCCAGCCAGGGAACCCTCCCAGGTTGCGATCGTCAATAAAAACATCAACCTCTATTTTGCGAGGTAAGCTGGAATCGAACACCTCTTCGGGATGATTTTGGTTAATGGCGTAAAATTCAACCCCGTTCTGGCGGCAGAACTCCACGGCCTCATCCAGAAGTTTTCCGGTTCGAATCGTCCAGAGGATTAGCGTAAATCCTCTTTTTTGAAGTTCTTTAAGCGTTTCAAAGGCAAATAGCATCGGCTTTCCCAATTGGGGATAATCGTTCTCCACTATTGTTCCATCAAAATCAACAGCCACCCTGATCATTTACAAAAAATCAATTTAAATCGAAGTTCAAAACTACAAAATTAAAGCATACCCATAGCTTTGTCTTTAAAGAAATTGGTTCTACTACGAATTTAATGATAACTTGCAATTTGTTTATATGTAATTAAAAAATATAGTTAAAAGATAGTTAATATATAGTTAAAATGTAGTTTATATGTTGTATTTTAGTTTTCAGAAGTTGGAAATTTATCAGCTTTCAAAAGAGTTGGCAAAGGAAGGATGCATTTGAAAATATTTCGAAAAAGGGGAAAAAATTAACTGTAAAAATGAGCAACTATATTGCATAAATCAAAAAAACCACATTTAAACCACATTTCAACCACATTTCAANNTTCAACCACATTTCAACCACATTTATAACTATATTTAACCACTAAAATAAGGGTAGTACCAAAAAAATTAACCAGGTAAACATGGTAAAATGAAAAAAGACCGGGTTTTTGCTCGGCCTTTGGGTACTGGTAAAAGTATTTACTAATTCGATTTTCGTACTAAATGCCCCGATCCATTTACCTTGGCATCAATAATCGGATTTCCGTACAGTACGATGTTGCCACTACCGTTTATTGAGCCGTTAAAGGTTTTATTGCAGGTAATAACCGCATTACCTGAGCCATTAAGCTTAACCTGAGCGTTTTCCGCAATAAGGTTTTCAAGGTTGATGTTGCCCGAACCGTTCGACTTTGCCAGGAGCATATCGGTTGTGCCCTTAGCAGTGGTCTTAATACACCCCGAACCATTTACGCTAACCTGAATGGAATTTGCCTGAATTTCGTTCAGGATAATATCACCACTTCCATTTAAGGAGGCGGTAAATTCATTTGTCACCTTAAGGGGCGTTTGCATGGTTATATCTCCTGAACCATTTTGCGCTAAAAGGTTGATTGTGTGACACGATACTTTTACTAAAACATTTCCCCAGCTGCTTTCTATTCTGAAGGTATCCTTGCTTTTTATATGCAAAACGTTATCCTTTACTACTATTTCAATTTCGTTGAAAACATTACTTTTTGCGGTTACCTGAATGCTATACTGCGCCGACTGGGTAACATACACATCGGCCGATGTACTATTTTTGATTCCTTCAAATCCCTTGAAATCAAAACTCCGGGTTTCCTGAGCATTTGATTGGGTGCTCATAACCGATGCTACAATGAGCAATAAAACTGGCATTACTAATTTCATGGCTGTAATTTTTAAAGTTGATTTAACCCAAAGACTGAAGTTTTACCGGTTATGTTGCATTGACACATAAAAATTTTCAGAAATCCTGACCCATGTTTGAGATTAAAAATTTTAAAAAATTCTCATCACAATATAACTTCAGGACTCCTAACTCATGCTTGAGATTCAATATTTTACAAAATTTTCAT
>DFYV01000083.1:9782-11068 GCA_002383425.1 Bacteroidales bacterium UBA4073
AACTCTGCGTAACTCTGCGTTTAATTCTTCTAAAAATTTTGCTTTTGTATTAACTAAATTTTATGTAAAATTGCGACATTTTATTTTGCTGTTAAGTCATGAGTTCTGAATTTTCTTTTAGTAGCGAGAAGAAAGTAGATAGTAGCGAGAAAGATGCAAAAAATTCTAAATCTTATAATTCCTCTAAACTCGCTACTCTTTACTCGCTACAGATTTAGATTTTTGAGTTTAGTATTTATTACCCCATTTTGCATAGAGCCATTGCGCTTAAATTCCTTTTTTTTGCAGTAATAAAAATATTTCCAATAATTACAAGATGAATTACAACTCCAGTAAAGTATAACCACCAGGCAAACCTTTGTGGTACATAATTTTGCATTTTATCCATTATCAAATCGGTATTGTTAACATCCATCAATTCAAAAAGGCTAAAATCAGTGCTCATAAAACCAACATAATCTTCAGTATATGAAATAATTATAATAATTGAACCCAAAATAAGTCCAGCCCAGTGCCATTTTTTGATTAATCTTTCAGTTTGCCAATACCTGATTATCACTAAAGCCAATAAAATCATGCATACAGAATTGATAATGGGTGCTATCACCGGGCCAACCCAGGTAAAAGGCAAAAGAAATAGAACATCCCAGGTTAAAAGATTTACGGGCCAGCCAAGAAAGACGTACAGAAAGAAATAGTAAAAAATATCCCATATAGCAAAAGCATAGATAAACCATGCAAATCCAACATTAAAGTTTTTTGAAGCAACAGCAGCAATGCTTACCAGCAAAAGCATAGTGGCAACTTCCCTGAAAACTTCTACAATGCTAATATTACGAATCGCTTCAATGTTAAGGTTTATTGCTTTCAATGGAAAAGAAAAACCCTCGGGGTAAAATATATCCCGTAAATAGATTACAACAGCCGATTCAATATTTGCAAAGGCAATACCAAATAGCGTTACCCACAGTAATGTTCTTAGTGGAAACCTTTGCCCCGTTTTAAGCTCATTTGTCTTCATTTTACCTGCTATTAGATTTAGCTGACCAGCAAAAAAGAGAACTTAAATTTACCAAAAACTCACTGTTTTAAAAAGTTTAAGCCCTGTTAATGGGTTTCTTATATCGTGATTAAGATAATGTATTTTTCAATAGATTGTATCGAAAAAAATACTTTTTTTTTAAAAAAATTACTACTGACCGAGTAAGAATAGTAAAAATTAGAGCCACTCCCTGTAAGGTCAGAACTCCTGACCCATGCTTGATAATCAATGTTTTACAAAGTTT
>DFYV01000136.1 GCA_002383425.1 Bacteroidales bacterium UBA4073
GGTGAAAAACGGGCTGGCAACTCGTAGTTAGCACTCCTGAGCGGTACCATTTGTCCAAACGTTACCGTTGTGCTTACTAATAACGACAGTAGAAATACGAAAAGTTTTACCATAACCTATAATTTTTTGGGTTGATATTGTTTTTAACTTTGATTCAAAGTTGTTGCTTGCGTTTAATTAAACCATGAACAATTTGTGGAATCATAAAAATAAAACCAATGAAACAAATTGTCGCAATCTTGCTGGCCATTCAACCACTAATCGGGTTTTCGCAACACTTTCCGCTTACGGTGGCCGAAAGTAGTAACTTTCAATCCACATCAACCTACACCGATGTTATGGCATTCATAGGAATGCTCCAAAAGGAATCGAAGCACATAAAGGTTGAAACCATAGCCACCAGTACGCAGGGACGAAACATCCCCTTGCTTATTGTGGCCAACCCGTTACCAAAAACACCCCGCGATGTGGGGAACAGGATTGTGGTTTACATTCAGGCTAACATACATGCCGGCGAAGTTGAAGGTAAAGAGGCATCGCTGATGTTTGTGCGCGATTTACTCAAAGTTCCCAACCATCCACTATTCAAAAATGTGGTGTTGCTGGTTTGCCCTATACTGAATGCCGATGGAAATGAGCAAATAAGTAAGAAAAACAGGACAAACCAGAATGGCCCGGTAAATGGCGTTGGGGTAAGGCATAACGGCCAAATGCTCGACCTTAACAGAGATGCCATGAAACTTGAAAGCCCCGAGATGCTTGGCGTGGTGGCCAATGTGTTAAACCGCTGGGATCCGGCAATTGTAATGGATTGCCACACCACAAACGGCTCGTTCCACCAGGAACCTGTTACCTTTACCTGGATGATGAATCCTAACGGAAGCCGGGAGCTGATAAACTACATGCGCGACAAAATGATGCCATGGATTTCGAACCAATTATCGGTGAAATACAAAACGTTAAACTGTTTTTACGGGGAATTCATTGACCAAAAGGATTACGAAAAGGGTTGGATTTCATACGCATCGGAACCACGCTATTTTACTAACTATGTTGGTTTAAGGAACAGGTTAAGCATTTTAAATGAAAATTACGTTTATGCCCCTTTCAACGATAGAGTATTTGGCTGCTACAACCTAATAGCTTCAGTATGCGACTACGCCATGGAAAACAGCATGGCGATAAAAGATTTGATTCTTAAAACCGACATGGAATCGATGCAGCTTGCCAATTTATCGTCCAAACCCGAATTTGCCATCACATACACGGGTAAACCCACACCCCAGCCAATTACCATTTTAACCTACGAAGCTGAAGCATACACCGATGAGCAAGGTAGGGAGCGTTTCCGCAAAACCGACCGCAAACGAACGGTTACCATACCCTACATAGCCGACTACTACCCCACATCAACCATTCCTTTTCCCTTTGCCTATGTGGTTCAAAACGACAAGGAGGTTGTAAGCCTTCTTGAAGCTCATGGAATACAATACGAGCCCATTACCGATACCATTACACTAAACGTGGAACAGTTCAATATCGACTCCCTTATGCCTGAAACCCGGCTTAACCAGGGCCATTACAACAACAAAATTTACGGCAATTTCATAAAGGTCGATAGGCTCTTCGACTCCAGCTTTGTGGTGGTTAAAACATCGCAGCCGCTGGGCAGGCTGGCAGCCTACCTGCTTGAACCCCAGTCGGACGACGGACTGGTATTCTGGAATTTCTGGGACCGTTACTTAGTTCCGCAATGGGGTACCAACTACTACCCTGTGCCCGTTTACCGTGTACCGGACAACGACCCAAAACTACAGTAAAGGCAGAGATTTGAATATTACATACTCCCATGTTTAAGAAAAAAGGTTGAAAAAGGGCAAATACCCACTTGGCTATTTGTAACATTTTTATAACTTTACATTAGGATATTGAAATGGGTTAAAACCATAATATTAGATGAATTTATGGGTTTTTACGCGTATAAACCATCTAATACACTTGATAACCACAACTACTTGCAACAACCAGTAAATATTTTGTAAATTTGTAAAAATAACAAAATGAAACTAAGAGTTTATATAGATACTTCGGTTGTTGGAGGCTACTTTGATGAGGAGTTTGAAGAGGCAACCAAACTATTCTTTGAACGGATTTTCAAAAAGGAATTTTTGGTATATTTTTCAGAAGTTAGTGAGGCTGAATTGAGTTTAGCGCCCGATTTTGTGAAGGACTTAAAATCTAAAATTCCTATTGACTGTTATAGATACCTTGAATTGGACGAAGAATCAAAAGAACTTGCTGAAACATACATCAAGGAAAATGTTTTAGGAAAAACGAGCCTTGATTATGCATTCCATATTGCATTGGCGACAGTTAATAGACTTGATGTTCTTGTAAGCTGGAACTTCAAACATATTGTTAATTATGACAAAATAAAGCTATTTAACTCCATAAACTTGCGATTGGGCTATCCATTAATTGAAATTCGTTCACCCAAAGAATTTATAAAATATGAAAACAATGACTGAGAAAAAATTTGATGCCGTTAAATTTTTTCGTGAAGTAAAGGAAAAATTAGCAGCAAGAATGGCAAATATGTCACTTGAAGAACAGCGCGAGTTCTTGAAACTTGTTAAGGAAGGCAAGATTAAAATATCCTAACATGGACAAGCCAGAACCAAACAGGTCTTTCAAAGTTGAATGAAAATATTTTCTTCTGTAATGCTTGTCAATAAAGTGCTACAGAAGGTTGTCAAAAATATTATGCCAAAAAATACATCAATTTGAAAGAAAAGTTACTAAAATCGAGTAAATCATGATTCAGACAATTGAAGAAATCGCTATAATTGAAGAAAAATTGTCTGAATCAGAATTTGCAGGATTATATGATGAACAGGATTTTTACTTAATACTAATCTTGTATATCCGGAAATCAAGTAATCTGATCAAGACAAATTAAAAGACATACAAGATTATTATGACATTAGACGAAATAACATACAAAATAAATGGATGTGCCATGAAGGTTCATAACACATTGGGGAATGGTTTTCAGGAAGTTATTTATCAACGTTGTTTAGCAATTGAATTGGAACGGGCAGGTTTGCAATTTGGTAGAGAGATAGAACAAAAAATTTATTATGAAGGGGTAGAGGTAGGAACCCGCAGAGCCGATTTTGTTGTAGAAAATCAGGTAATTGTAGAATTAAAAGCTTTGGTTAATTTAGAAGATGTGCATTTGGCTCAAGCTAAAAATTATGTGGTTGCCTACGATTTTCCAGTTGGCTTGCTTATTAATTTTGGTGCAACCAGCTTGCAATTTAAGAAAATATTTAACCCTAAGTATAATCTTGCTAATCCTAAAATCAAGTAAATCATGATTCAGACAATTGAAGAAATCGCTATAATTGAAGGAAAAAATGTCTGAATCAGAATTTGCAGGATTATATGATGAACAGGATTTTTACTTAATACTAATCTTGTATATCCTAAATCAATTTTTGATTTTTACCCATACTTATCCAGTAAACTTTTTCCCACCAGAAAAATCTAACTTGTACAAAATTTAATTTACAGCTAAATTGTATTACCATGAAAAAATCATTACTCTGGTTACTGGCTGCTGTGGTAAGTATCACAGCAGTACAAGGACAGGAGGCCCGTTTAATGCGCTTCCCTGCCGTTTACAATAGCCAGGTTGTATTCAGCTATGCCGGCGACCTGTACTCTGTCCCTGTAACAGGCGGTATTGCCCGTAAGCTTACAACCCATATTGGCTATGAGATGTTCCCCCATTTTTCACCCGATGGCAAAACCATTGCTTTTACAGGTCAGTATGATGGGAATACCGAAGTTTTCACTATTCCTGCCGAAGGCGGAACGCCAAATCGTCTAACCTACACGGCAACCTTAAGCCGTGATGATATTTCGGACCGAATGGGGCCAAACAACATTGTTATGTCATGGACACCCGATGGCTCAAAGGTTGTTTACCGCTCGCGCAAGCAAAGCTTCAACAGTTTCAAGGGACAACTTTTTATGGTGCCAACAAATGGTGGCATGAGCGAGGAAATTCCCCTTTCCACCGGAGGTTTTTGTTCATTCTCACCCGATGGTGGTAAACTTGCCTTCAACAGGGTATTCCGCGAATTCCGCACATGGAAATACTATAAAGGCGGTATGGCCGATGATATCTGGATTTTCGATTACAATTCCAAAGAAGTGGTTAACATTACCAGTAACCCCTCGCAGGATATCATTCCCATGTGGATTGGCGATGAAATATTTTTCCTATCGGACCGCGACCGCACAATGAACCTTTTTGTGTACAGCGTAAAAGCTAAGACAGTTGAAAAGGTAACCAATTACACCGACTACGATATCAAGTTCCCGTCATTCGACCAAAAAACAATAGTATTTGAAAAAGGAGGCTACCTTTATGCCTTCGACGTTAAAACACGCACAACCCATAAAATTAACGTAACCATCGCCGATGACCAAATCTACTCACGTTCGGCCATGGTTGATGCAAGCAAACGCATTACCAATGCCCATCCTTCACCTAACGGTGAACGCGTGGTCTTCAGTGCCCGGGGCGATATCTTCACCCTCCCATCGGAAAAGGGAATCACCTTTAACCTAACCACCACATCGGATGCCCACGAACGCGAAGCCTCATGGTCGCCCGATGGTAAGTGGATTGCTTACCTTTCCGACAAAACAGGAGAGTACGAAATCTATATTCAACCACACGATGGAAGTTCCCCTGCCATTCAGCTAACATCGGGCATAAACAATTACATCTACGCCATTGAATGGTCGCCCGACAGCAAAAAGATTCTTTTTAGCGACCGTTTAGGTAGATTGCAGTATGTTGATATCGATACAAAAAGCATAACCATGGCTGCCAGGGGTGAGTATGGTTTAGTTAACAGCTACAGCTGGTCGCCCGACAGCAAGTGGATTACCTACTCCACCCCTGATTCAAACCGTTTTTCGGTGATTTACATTTATAACATCAATACTAAAACCACTAAACCGGTCACAAGTAGTTGGTTCTCGTCATACAATCCTGTATTTTCGGACGATGGCAAATACCTACTTTACGTTTCGGATAGGGAGTTTAATCCCATTTACAGTGATACCGAATGGAACCATGCCTACACCGACATGAGCAAGATATACATGGTGATGCTTTCCAAGGACACACCATCGCCCTTTGCCCCTGAAAATAACGAGGTAAAACCTGACACCAAGGCCGAACAACCCAAAGAAAACAATTCGGCAAAAAAATCAGGCAAGACCGATGAAAAACCCAAAACCGAACTTCAGCCCATTAAAATCGATTTTGACGGCATTGAAAATCGCACCGTTGAAATCCCTGGAAAGGCCGGAAGATACTTCAACATATACTGTGTTGACGGGAAGGTTTTCTATAACTATTTTAGCTCCAGCTCCCGCCAACCGGTTGCCATGATGTACGATCTTAAAAAGCAAAAGGAGACTGAACTTGGCGAATCAATACGATTCAGTATATCGGCAAACGGTAAAAAGATGCTGGTATCAAAAAACCACACCTACGCAGTTATCGATTTACCTTCAGGGAAAATTAACATGGAGAAAACCATTGATTTATCCGATATGAAGGTTTGGGTTGATTACCATAAGGAGTGGAAACAAATTTTTGACGAAAGTTGGCGACAAATGCGCGATTTCTTCTATGTGGAAAACATGCATGGTGTTGACTGGAAGGCAATTCACGATAAATACGCTGTGCTTGTGCCCCATGTTAACCATCGCAACGACTTAACCTATATCATTGGCGAAATGGTAGGGGAACTCAGTGTTGGGCATTCATACGTAAATAGTGGCGATAAACCGGAACCTGAAAGGATAAAAACAGGGCTTCTGGGTGCCAAGCTGAGCAAGCACACCAGCGGATACTTTAAGGTTGATAAAATACTGAATGGCGCAAACTGGAGCGATGCCTTACGGTCGCCACTCAGTGAAATTGGCGTAAATATTAAGGAAGGAGACTTTATCATCTCGGTTGATGGCGTTGACCTTAAGGGTGTTCCCGACATCTACTCCACACTCGTTAATAAAGCAGGTAAAACCGTATCACTCGTTGTAAACAGTTCGCCACAGGTTGACGGTAGCCGTAAGGTACTTGTAAAACCTATCGCCGATGAAGCAGAACTATACTACTACACCTGGGTTCAGAACAACATACAAAGGGTAAATGAGGCCACAAATGGCGAGGTTGGCTATATTCATATTCCTGACATGGGTGTGGCCGGACTAAACGAATTTGTGAAGTACTATTACCCGCAACTCACCAAAAAGGCTTTAATAATCGACGACCGCGGTAATGGGGGTGGAAACGTATCGCCAATGATACTGGAACGTTTAAGCCGTGAGGTTTACCGCATGACCATGCGTCGCGGATTCGATCAACCCTCAACCATTCCTTCGGAAACACACTATGGACCTAAGGTAGTCCTTATTGACCAATATTCGGCTTCCGATGGCGACCTGTTCCCCTACGGATTCAAAAAGTTAGGACTTGGATACTTAATAGGTGTTAGGACATGGGGTGGCGTTGTTGGCATATCCGGCTCATTACCCTTTGTTGATGGTGGCGATCTCCGCAAACCAGAATTTGCCAGCTACAGCTCCGACACCAGTGAATGGATTATTGAGGGGTACGGCGTAGATCCTGATATTGAAATTGATAACGACCCTTACCGCGAGTACATGGGACAGGATGACCAGCTAAACAAAGCCATTGAAACCATTAAAGATTTACTTAAAGATTATAAACCCCTTCCTAAAATACCTCAGGCACCTGACAAGTCAAAGTAAAGAAAAAAACGGGTTGAAAATCAACCCGTTTTTTTACTTTTTAATATCGTAGAAACACCGCTGAGGCGAGTGAAGTTTCCCTTCGGCCACCAATTTCTTGATTGCCTTTTCCACCTCTTTCTTTTCAACTCCGGCAGCTTCAGCTATCTCACCGGTTTTCATCGGCTTACCAGCCGATTTTAAGGTTTGAATTACTTTCTCATTTGCATCCATAGCTATACAGATTTAAGTTAAACAATTATGAGTCCGGTATAAAAAGCATGTTTTATTTTAGCAAAACAAGTTATGTTATTAATTGTCAGAACTTTATGAACTTTATGAACTTTTTAGACTAAACTCATTTATGTGGGTGAAACATCATAATGGTTTCTCTTAGGTACTGCTTATCGAGATGAGTATAAATCTCGGTGGTTTGAATCGATTCGTGGCCAAGCATCTCCTGAACAGCCCGCAAATCGGCTCCACCCTCAACCAAATGGGTAGCAAATGAATGCCTCAGGGTATGGGGGCTGATATTCTTTTTAATTCCAGCTAATTTGGCATATTTCTTAATAATAGTAAACACCATTTCGCGGGTAAGCTGTCGCCCCCAACGGTTCAGGAAAACTACATTGCGCGATTCGGGGTTGATGCGAGTACTTGGCTGGTTGCGTTGCAACAGGTAAATGCCAATGTCGTTGATGGCTTTGGTTCCAATTGGAACCAACCGTTCCTTATCGCCCTTTCCAATAACCCGAATAAACCCATCGTTAAAGAACAGATCGGTTAACCTGAGCGAAACCAGCTCGGAAACACGAAGCCCGCAGCTATATAGCGTTTCAATAATGGCTTTGTTTCGGTGACCATCGGGTTTACTGAGGTCGATGGCCAACTCCATGGCATCAATCTCGGCCACGCTTAATACCTCAGGAAGTTTTCGGCCAATCTTGGGCGAATCAATAAGTTCGGTAGGGTCGTTATCAATAACCTCTTCCAGAAGTAAATACTTGAAAAATCCTCTTACGCCTGAAAGCACACGCGATTGCGAACGTTTGTTCAAGCCCATATCGTGAAGTTGAGCCAAAAACTCCTCCAAATCGGTACGCTGTAACGATTCTGGCTCCACCCCTTTGCTCTCAGCAAATTGTTGTAACTTACGTAAATCGGTAAGGTATGCCGATACGCTGTTACCCGAAAGCGACTTCTCCAATACTAAAAAATTCCTGTAATCCTCAATTGCTTTAATCCAGCTCATTGTACAAATAAATAATGGTGCAAATTACCATAGTCCGCAAACATTTGCAATGTTTTAAGGGATGATTTTTAACAAGTGGCTCGGAAAAATCAGTAATTTTGCAAAAATTTTCCTGCTATGCTTAAGCGCACCAAAATTGTAGCTACCATATCCGATAAACGCTGCGATGTCGATTTTATTCGTTCTCTCTATCAGGCCGGCATGAATGTAGCCCGCTTGAATACTGCCCACATGAACCCAGAATCAGCTAAAAAGCTGATTGATAACATCCGTAAGGTTTCAGATGACATAGCCATCCTTGTCGATACCAAAGGCCCTGAAATACGCACCTCATCAAATGGTTCTGAAATTAAGGTGGAAACTGGCAAGCAAATCAAAGTGATTGGCAACCCCGATGGCGCATCGCAAGGCGATACCATTTATGTAAGCTATGTGAACATATCGTCAGAAGTGTCCATTGGTAATACCATCCTTATCGATGATGGCGAAATTGAGCTAAAAGTAATCGACAAGCATGACCAAACATTGATTTGCAAGGCTACCAACAGCGGTACCATAAAACTTCGCAAAAGCGTTAATATTCCAAATGTTCATATAAACCTTCCCTCGCTAACCGAAAAGGACAAAGCCTTTGTTCAATTTGCCATTGAAAACAACATCGATTTTATTGCCCATAGTTTTGTTCGTAACAAGCACGATATCCTTGAAATTAAGGAGATACTGAATGAGCATAACAGCCCTATTAAGATTATCGCCAAAATAGAAAACCAGCAAGGTGTTGATAACATTGATGAGATACTTGACCACGCTTACGGCATAATGGTTGCGCGTGGCGATTTGGGCATTGAGATTCCTGCCGAAAAACTCCCCATCATCCAGCTCCATATTGTACGCAAGTGTATCGAGAGCAAGAAACCTGTGATTATTGCCACGCAAATGCTGCATACCATGATTGAGCATCCGCGTCCCACCCGTGCCGAAATCAGCGATATTGCCAATGCCATATACCAGCGCACCGACGCCATTATGCTTAGCGGCGAAACCGCTTACGGGCAGTATCCAATTGAGGCGGTTGAGGTGATGACCCGAGTGGCGCGGGAGGTGGAGGAAACGCAGGAATCAGACATGACGCTAAACCTGGTTAGAATTAAAAACGAAGTAACCGCCACACTTGCAAAAGCTGCCGTTAGGGCATGCTCATCGCTTCCCATTAAGGCAATCATTGTTGATACGCTAACCGGCCGAACAGGCCGATACCTTTCAGTTTTTCGGGGACGAATACCTGTGTACGCCATATGCTACAAACAACACGTGATGCGGGAGTTGGCCCTTTCCTACGGGGTTGAGGCAATTTACATGGAACCCCGAACCTCACGCGACCACTTCCTTACCGATGCCATTAACGCCATGCTCGAACGCCGCAAAATTGACTCGGAAGATATGGTACTAATCATTGGCGGCAGCTTTGGACCAAGCAATGGGGCATCGTTTATGGAGATAAGCAAGGTTAAAAATCTGATAGCCAAAAAGTAAGATGGCGGGTACATTCAGCAAATCTACCTTTCT
This sequence comes from Bacteroidales bacterium UBA4073, assembly GCA_002383425.1. Taxonomy (GTDB): domain Bacteria; phylum Bacteroidota; class Bacteroidia; order Bacteroidales; family Tenuifilaceae; genus Tenuifilum. The sequence continues at coordinate 9,665 of DFYV01000136.1, forward strand.
CTACCTGGCACTTCTTGCTTTGCAGCCATTCAACCTATCGGGCTTCGCCCAAAAAATGCCCGAAGCCTATTACCGGGCACAAGCAGCTCTTGAACAAAACGATACGCAAAATGCCCTGCACTGGTCCGACTCATGCTTCAACACAAAGCCATACCGTTACCAGTACTATTTAGTTAAAGGACAAGCCCTTTTACAGGCCAACCGGCAGAATGAAGCTATTGACGCTTTTGTGCAAGCCGAAAAGTTACGCCCAGGTGTTGCCTCATTCCTGCTGGCAAAAACTTACTGTAAAATTGACGACACGCAAAGCTGCATTGAATGGACACGCAAAAACTTACAATCGATTTTTCGAGAACCCGAAAGCATGTATCAACTCGATGGCGATTTTAAATCCGTACACAACCTTAAGGATTGGCAAAACATTTGGCTTACGGAATGGTACACCCCCGTTGAAAAAGATATTTTTTACGCTAAATACCTCATCAATAACCAAAACTACGACGAAGCCATTGAACTCCTAAACAAAAGGATTAAGAGTAAAAAGTCGAAAGCTGAACTTCATGAACTCAGGGGTTTAGCACATTTGGGAGCTGAAAATTTCAACCTGGCTTTAAAAGATTTTGAGAATGCCTATCGCCGGAGTAAAAAAAACTACAGCTATTTGGCTCAACAGGCTAAGGCTTTATATAAGCTTAACCAGCACGATAAAGCGCTTAAAGCTGTTGACCTTGCAATTGAAAAATCAGGGGGAAAACCGGAGTACCTATTGCTGAAAGCACAAATACTCTCTAAGCAGTTACGGTGGAGCCAGGCTTATGAAATGCTAAAGATATACCTCGAATACTACCCCACCAACCTAAATGCAAATCTGCAGCTAACATACTGTGCCTACGAATCGGGTTACTACACCGATGCCCTTCTGGCAATAGCCAAAATGCTAAAGTTTACACCAAATAATCTGGAACTACTACTTCTTAGGGGGAAAATCTACCTTAAAACCGACCAGCCCAGACAGGCCATAGCTGATTTCAATAGTACAATAGCTCAAAATTACAGGGTATCTGAATCGTACCTGTTGAAAGGGCAAGCCCTTTTAAGAATTGGGGAGCTAAACGAAGCCTGTAGGTGCTTTTCCATATCAGGCGGTTTAGGCAATACCGAAGCACAAGGTATGCACTACAACACCTGCAAACCGTAAATAGTTAATGTTTCGCACGTATCAATATTATTTTATAAATGAGTATGCTCCGAAAACCACGAAAGCACGAAAGCACGAAAGCACGAAGGCACGATAGCACGAAGGCACGAAAGTACGAAGGCACGAAGGCACGATAGCGAGATGGCACTAAGGCATGAATTATGAACAGAGATAAAACCCATATGTTACATAAATGCAAACACTATAAATTATTTTAATTAAATGATGAGATTATTAACGAATTAGCACATCATCACATTAACACATCAGCGAAATTTGTACGTACCCTAACGGCATTATTTGAATTACGTAATGTTAATGTTTTAATAATAATAAGTCCCTATGGGACACGGCATTGTAAACTCGTGCCATCGTGCTATCGTGCTATCTCTCATTTGTTTGTATGCAATGAAAGAGACTTTTGGGAGGTGACTCATAAATCAAATATTTACAAA